>JAFKFE010000444.1 GCA_017308345.1 Alphaproteobacteria bacterium
CCGTCGTCGCCGGTGACGCTTACCTTCACCAACGACAAGGGTCTGACCTTCAAGCGCACCATCTCGGTCGACGACGAGTACATGTTCACCGTGTCGGACACCGTGCAGAACTCGGGAACCGCCCCGGTCTCGCTCTACAACTACGGACGCGTCACCCGCTTCGACAAGCCTGCGGTTGCCAGCACCTACGTGCTGCATGAGGGGCTGATCGGCGTCACCGGCAGCGAGGGCTTGCAGCAGTTCAAATACGCCGCGATCGAAAAGGACAAGGAAGTCAAACCCGGCAAATCGACCGACGGCTGGCTCGGCATCACCGACAAATACTGGGCGGTGACGCTTGTCCCGACCACCAAGCAGCCCTTCCAGCCGAAGTTCTCCTTTTTCGAGTTCAAGGATGGCCCGCACAGCCATAGCTATCAGGCCGACTTCCTTACCGACGCGATCAACATAGCCCCCGGGCAGTCGGCGACAGCGGAGTCGTCCGTGTTTGCCGGGGCGAAGGTGGTTTCGACGATCAACGGATATGAGCAGGATCGTCACATCCGCCAGTTCAACCTGCTGATCGACTGGGGCTGGTTCTATTTCATCACCAAGCCGATGTTCTGGCTCATCGACACACTCTACAAATTCTTCGGCAATTTCGGCCTGGCGATCCTCGCCACCACCGTCATCGTCAAGGCCATCTTCTTCCCTTTAGCCAACAAGTCCTACGCCTCGATGGCGAACATGAAGAAGGTGCAGCCGAAGATGGTCGAGATCCGCGAGAAATACGCGGACGACAAGATGAAGCAGCAGCAGGCGATGATGGAGCTGTACAAGACCGAGAAGATCAATCCGCTCGCCGGCTGCTGGCCGGTGGCGCTGCAGATCCCGGTCTTCTTCTCGCTCTACAAGGTGCTCTACATCACCATCGAGATGCGGCATGCGCCGTTCTTCGGCTGGATCCACGACCTTGCGGCTCCGGATCCGACGTCGATCTTCAACCTGTTCGGCCTGCTGCCCTTCGCGGCGCCTGCTTTCCTGCCGCATATGGGCGCCTGGGCGGTGGTGATGGGCATCACCATGTTCCTGCAGATGCGCATGAACCCGGCGCCGCCGGACCCGACCCAGGCGGCGATCTTCACCTGGATGCCGGTGATCTTCACCTTCATGATGGGCAGCTTCCCCGCCGGCCTCGTCATCTACTGGGCCTGGAACAACACGCTCTCGATCCTGCAGCAGGGCGTGATCATGAAGCGCCAGGGCGCCAAGATCGAATTGTGGGACAATCTGGCGGCGATGTTCCGCAAGAAACCATCGCCGGCGGAATAGAAGGCGCGCCCGACGGCGCAGTTCAAAACCCCGGCCTCGGCCGGGGTTTTTTGTTGGAGATGCCAACGGGACAGCGCCAACCTTCGCGATTGGCCGTGGGTTACACCCGGTCGTCATTCCAGGGCGGAGCAAGGAGCGGAGCGACGCGCGCAGACCCTGGTATCCATGCCGTTACGCCAAGGCGTTGCTTCGCTTCAGAATTCCTGCACCGTTGCGCCCTGCGGCAAGGGCCACGGCATGGATACTCGGGTCAAGCCCGAATATGACGACGTCGCGGGAGCTTAGGCCAATCTCCAACGTCCGTGACGGAATCGCCAGCGTGTCGACGATCGAGCCGGGATCGACGGCCGGATGGCCGAGCCGGTGACGCCTTATTCCATGACCGCGCTGTGATCGACCTTGGCCGGCGTGCCCGGCTTGCGCAGCAACAGCACCAGCGGGATAGCGGCCAAGGACAGGATCATCATCAGCTTGAAGTCGTCGATGTAGGAGATGATCGTGGCCTGCAGCGTGACGAGGCCGTCGAGCGCGGCGCGGCCGGCGGCGGTGTAGGGGCTCAGCGCCTGCGCGATCGCCGGGTCGCCGAACGCCGGATTATACGGCGTCACATAGGTGGCGATGTTGGCGTGGTTGATCTGCTGGTTCTGCGTCAGCAGCGCCGTGACGACCGAGATACCGACGCTGGAGCCGATGTTGCGCGACAGATTGTAGAGGCCGGTGCCCTCGGCGCGCCGCTCCGGCGCCAGCGTGGCGAAGGTGATGGTGGTGAGCGGCACGAACAGGAAGCCGAGCCCCGCGCCCTGGATGAAGCCGGTGCTGATGATCGTCCATTGCGAGACGGCCGGCGTCCAGCCGGTCATGTCGTACATCGCCCAGGCAGTGACCAGCAGGCCGATGAACAGCAGCCAGCGCGTGTCGACCTTGCCGACCAGCCGGCCGACGATGAACATGCAGGCCATGGTGCCAAGGCCGCGCGGGCCCATGACGATGCCGGCCGTCACCACCGGATAACCCATCAGCGTCTGCAGGTAAGGCGTCATCAGCGCCAGCGAGGCGAGATAGGTGATGCCGATGATGAAGATGAAGATCATGCCGACGGCGAAGTTGCGGTCGAGGAAGAGACGCGGGTTCACGAAAGTGTCGCGCGCGGTGAAGGTGTGGACGATGAAGATGTAGAAGGCCGACGCGCAGACCAGCGCCTCGACGATGATCTCGGCCGAGGAGAACCAGTTGAGCTGCTCGCCACGGTCGAGGAACATCTGCAGCGAAGCAATCGCGATGCTAAGCATGCCGAAGCCCAGCCAATCCAGCCTGGCCTTGAAGTCGAGCTTGGTTTCCTGGACGAACATCGAGACGCCGGCGAAGGCCAGCGCGCCGATCGGCACGTTGATGTAGAACACCCAGCGCCAGGAGACGTTCTCCGTCAGCCAGCCGCCGATGACCGGACCGAGCACCGGGCCGACCATGACCGAGACGCCGAACAGCGCCATGGCCGAGCCGCGCTCCTCGACGCTGTAGATGTCGAGCAGGATCGACTGCGACAGCGGCACGAGCGCCGCGCCGAACAGGCCTTGCAGCAGGCGGAAGCCGACGATCTGCGGCAGCGACTGGGCGAAGCCGCACAGCACCGAGGCCACCACGAAGCCGGTGATCGCCACCAGCAGGATGCGCTTGCGGCCGAAACGGTTGGCGAGATAGCCGGAAGGCGGCGTCATCACGGCCGCGGCGACGATATAGGAGGTGAGCACCCAGTTGATCTGGTCGGCGCTCGCCGAGACACTTCCCTGGATATAGGGTAGCGCGACGTTGGCGATGGTGGTGTCCAGCGCCTGCATGATGACCGCCAGGATGACGCAGGCGGTGATGGCGCCGCGATTGGCGACCGCGGGCGCGCCTGTCGCGGAAGCCGTTGTCATGACTTCTGTCCGAACCGCTTGAGGAGGTCGGTGACGAAGTCGGGCAGACCGCGGGCATGGCCGGTGTCGATGCTGACGACCGCGCTCATCCCGCCGCGCAGCGGCGGTTTGCCGTCCGGATCGTCGATCGTCACCCGCATCGGAATGCGCTGCACGACCTTGACCCAGTTGCCGGAGGTGTTCTGCGCCGGCAGCAGCGAGAAGCTGGACGAGGACGCCGGACTGATCGAGCCGACGGTGCCGTGCCAGACCTCGCCCGGATAACCGTCGATGCTGATCGTCGCCTTCTGGCCGGGACGCACATAGGTGAGCTCGGTTTCCTTGGGCTCGGCCGCGATCCAGATGTCGGTCGACGACACCAGGCTGAAGGCCGGCTGCGAGGCCGGCAGGTACTTGCCGACCTGCAGCGCGTCGACATTGGTGACGATGCCGTCGAACGGCGCCTTGACGGTCGCGTCGTTGAGGTTGCGCTGCGCATCGTCCACCGCCGACTGGGCCTGCAGGTAGAAGGGGTTCTGCTCGACCGGCTGGCTGGCGTCGCCGCCGAGCTGGGCAAGCATCGCCTGCGCCTGCGCCTTGGCGACGATGACCTTCTGGCGGGCGGCGACGAGGTCGTGCTGGGCGCTGTCGAAGGTCGCCTTGGAGGCGGTCGAGGTCTTGAGCAGGTCCTGCTGACGCTGGAAGGCCGACTCGTAGTAGGGAATGTCCGCTTCAGCCTGATCGATCGAGGCGAGCGACTGCTGGTAGCTCGCCTGCAGCGTCAGCACCTGGTTGCGCACGGTGCCGAGCTGCGCCTTGGCGCCGGCGAGCGCGGTTTCGAAGGAGGCGGGCCGCAGACGGAAGAGCACATCGCCCTTCTTCACCGCCTGATTGTCATGCACGTCGATCTCCTGCACGGTGCCGGAGACATCGGTCGAGACGCCGAGCGATTGCGCCTGGATATAGGCATTGTCGGTGGTCATGATCTGGCCGCCGACGACATAGTAGTAGCCGCCGGCCACCAGCGCGATCGGGAGCAGCGCGAACAGGACGGGCCGGGCGCGGCTGCGGCGCGGCCTTGCGGGAGCCGGCGGAGCCACCGTTACGGCTGCCGGCTTCGGCTGCGCCGAAGGAGCTTCAGCTGCCGGCTGCGGCGCAACGGGGCTTTCCAGCCCGTCATCGTCGATTGCGGGATTGCCGCCACCGCGCCTCTGCTCGCGCTGGCTGTCCAGGCGGATGACCTGGTCGCTTGTTCTTTCGCCGGCATCTTCTGCGTCGGCGGGCTTTCTGGGCGAGGTTCCTTCAGACATGGGCTTTCTCCCGGTCGACGGCCGGCTGGGCGCAGGCCTCGAGCAGATTGGATTTGATCAGGCAAAGGGCTTGCAGCAGTTGCTGCTGCGCGTCCGCGGACAGGCCGGCCAAGGCCTCCTCGCGCGTCTTGCGGCCGTTGCCGCGCATCACCTCGATGAGCGGATGGGCCTTCGGGGTCAGGTAGATAAGCCATGCCCGTCGATCGGCGGGATCGGGCCGGCGCTCGATGAAGCCGCGCGCTTCCATCTTGTCGAGCAGCCGGGCCAGGGTGATCGGCATGATCTCGATGAGGTCGGCCAGCTTGTTCTGGTGGATGCCCTCCTGCACGGAAAGACAGGCCAGCACCTGCCACTGCGCACGGGTCAACCCAAAGGCCCGCGAGCGCTGCTCGAACCGCTTCCTGAGCAGGCGCGCGACATCGTGCAGCACGAAGCCGATATTGGGCGAAGAGGGCATTGGGAGAACTTCGGAGTCGACGGACAAGTTTTCGTGAGCATGCTTATTATCATCATGCACATAATCCTGCTGGACGCGGCGCGCAAGACCGACTAAGGCGCATGGCAAAAATATCGCATGGGCCAGAACCCGGCCGGACCTGGCCTGTTTCGCGGCAAGGACAAGACGATGAACCGGCTCAAGATCATCATGCTGGCGCTGCTGGCGGGATATGCCTTTCCAGCCGCCGCGAAGGACGCGGTGAGCTGCGGCGGGGCGGCGATGCTGGGTGGCGCGCAGCTCAACTGCAGCCACGTGCAACCCAAGGCGCCGCCGCAATTCTGCACGTTCAGCTGGGCCCTGCGCACGACGGCCGGCGAGCAGAAGATCGTCGAAGGCAGCTTCTCGCTGCCGCCCGGCGCATCGAACGTCCAGATCTATCAGGGCAGCGGGTTCGACAGCGCCCTTTCCAATCCGATCGTGATCTGCCGCGGCAGCCACTGAGCGCTTGGTGCCGGGGACCGATCACGTTAGTTTGATCGCGCGGCGCAAACACGGCCACCGTC
>JAFKFE010000445.1:0-5516 GCA_017308345.1 Alphaproteobacteria bacterium
GGCTCCCAGCCGGGACGCCGCAGCGCCAGGATCGGCACGCCGGACTGCCGCGCGGCTTCGGCGGCGTTGGCGGAGATGCGGGCAGCGTAAGGATGCGTGGCGTCGATCAGCAGATCGATATGCTCTTCACGGAGATAGGCCGCCAACCCGACGCTGCCGCCGAAGCCTCCCACCCGCACCGGCACGCCTTGCGCGACCGGGCTTTCGGTGCGGCCGGCGAGCGACAGCGTGACCGAAAAATCCGCGCGACGGGCGAGCTTACCCGCCAGTTGCCGGGCTTCCGTGGTGCCGCCGAGGATCAGGATATGGTGGGTCATCATGCCTGCTAAGGGTCCGCGCGCCGCCAAGTCCGCCTCGAAGTGGCTCACCATCGTCGGCATCGGCGAGGACGGTGTAGCGGGTCTCGGCGACGAGGCCAAGCAGCGGATTGCCGAGGCCGAAGTCGTCTTCGGCGGCAAGCGGCACCTCAGCCTTGTCACGTCGCTGGCCAAGGGCGAGGCACGCCCGTGGCCGACGCCCTTCGATGCCGAAATGCGCGACGTGCTGGCGCTCAAAGGCAACAAAATCTGCGTGCTCGCGTCCGGCGACCCGTTCTTCCACGGCGTTGGCGTCACGCTGGCGCGCAAGGTCAAGCCGGATGAAATGCTTGTCCTGCCGGCGCCCTCCTCTCTGTCGCTGGCCGCATCGCGCCTCGGCTGGGCCTTGCAGGACGTCGAGACGATCTCGCTGCATGGCCATCCGATCGACCTGATCCGGCCCCTGCTCCAACATGGCGCGCGCATCCTGGCCCTGACATCGGATGGCGGCGCCCCTGCGGCGATCGCCAGGCTGCTCGGCGAACTCGGCTTTGGCCCTTCGCGGTTGACGGTCCTCGAAGCGCTCGGCGGTGCGAATGAAACGCGCTGCGCCGCTCGCGCCGATGCCTTCGACCTCAAAAACATCAACCCGCTCAATGTCCTGGCGCTCGAAATTGAATCGACCCCGGATGCGCGCGTCCTGCCTTTGACCGTCGGCCTCGCCGACCATCTGTTCGAGCATGACGGCCAGATCACCAAGCGCGAGATCCGCGCCATCAGCCTGTCGGCGCTGGCGCCAAGGCGCGGCGAAGTGCTGTGGGACATCGGTGCCGGTTCCGGCTCGATCGGCATCGAATGGATGCTGGCCCATCCTTCGATGCGCGCCATCGCCATCGAAGCCAACGGCGAACGCGCCGCCCGCATCGCCCGCAATGCAGCGCATTGCGGCGTGCCGGGCCTTGTCGTGGTGGAAGGTGCCGCGCCCAAGGCGTTCGCCAAACTGGAGACGCCGGATGCCATTTTTATCGGCGGCGGTGGCAGCGATGCCGGCGTGCTGGAGAAGGCGATCAAGGCGCTGCGCCCCGGCGGCCGGCTCGTCGCCAACGCCGTTACGCTCGAAATGGAGGCGCTGCTGCTCGACCAGCACAACCGGCGCGGCGGCGACCTCATCCGCATCGCCCTGTCGCGCGCGGCACCTGTCGGCTCCATGCAGGCCTGGCGGCCGGCCATGCCGGTCACGCAATGGAGCTGGATAAAACCATGATGGTCGCGGGCATCGGCAGCCGCAAGGGCGTGAGCGTCGAGGAAGTGCTGGCGGCGATCGAGACCGCGCTTGAAGCACGTGGCCTCGCGATATCAGCGCTTTCGGCGCTGGCGACCGCCCCGCTCAAGAAGGATGAGGCGGCGATTTCGGCCGTCGGCCGCGCGCTCAACCTGCCGGTGGTCATTGCCGACGACCGGGTCTTGCAACTGGCCTCGCCGGGCACCCGCAGCCGTTGCGATCTCTCGCAGAGCCGCGCCGGCACACCGTCGGTTTCGGAGGCGTCGGCGCTTGCGGTTGCCGGGGCCGGTGCCCGGCTGCTCGGGCCACGCACCATCGTTGGCCCGGTGACCTGCGCCATCGCGATCAGCGGAGACGCGCCATGACGGTCCATTTCATCGGCGCCGGCCCGGGCGCGGCCGACCTCATCACGCTGCGCGGCGCGCGGCTCCTGGCCAGTTGCCCGGTCTGCCTCCATGCCGGCTCGATCGTCGCGCCGGAGCTGCTGGAACACTGTGCGCCCGGCACCAGATTGATCGACACCGCGCCGATGTCGCTCGACGAAATCGAGGCCGAATATGTCGCCGCCCACAAGGCCGGCCACGATGTTTCCCGGCTGCATTCCGGCGATCTTTCGGTCTGGAGCGCGGTTGCCGAGCAGATAAGGCGGCTGGAAAAGCACGGCATTCCCTACACGCTTACCCCAGGCGTCCCGTCTTTCGCGGCGGCGGCGGCAGCACTTCGCCGTGAGCTCACCATCCCCGAGCTTGCGCAAAGCCTGGTGCTGACCCGCGTCTCCGGCCGCGCCTCGAAAATGCCGCCGGGCGAGACGCTGGCCGGCTTCGGCCGCACCGGCGCCACGCTTGCCATCCATCTTGCCATCCACGCCATCGACCGCATCGTCGCCGATCTGACGCCGCTCTACGGCGCCGAATGCCCGGTGGCGGTCGTCTTCCGCGCCTCCTGGCCGGACGAGCGTATCCTGACCGGCACGCTCGGCACCATCGAAGCGCAACTCGCGCAAAACCCGATGGAGCGCACGGCGATCATCTTCGTCGGCAGCGCGCTCGCGGCGCAGGATTTCGGCGAAAGCTCTTTGTACGACGCCCACTACCAGCGGCGTTTTCGCGGACGGGACGGATTGTGAACGGCGGCGCCAATATGAACGGACGGGCAAATGTGGAGCAGGCGCTGGCGCGGCTGAACTTCAAGCCGCGCGAGCTGGAGCCGGGCCATGTCTGGCTGGCCGGCGCGGGCCCCGGCGATCCCGGCTGCCTGACGCTTGAGGTGCTGGCGGCGCTCGGGCAATGCGACGCGCTGGTCTATGACGCCCTGGTCTCGCCCGATGTGGTGGCGGTCGCCCAGGGCGCCGAGCTTTTCTATGCGGGCAAACGCGGCGGCCAGCCGTCGATGAAGCAGGACGACATCAATGCCCTTCTCGTGCGGCTGGCGCGCGAGGGCCGCCGTGTCGTACGCCTCAAGGGCGGCGACCCCTACATTTTCGGCCGCGGCGGCGAAGAAGCTTTGGCGCTCGCGGGCGAAGGGATTCCGTTCCGGGTGCTGTCCGGCCTGACCTCCGGTCTCAGCGCGTTGGCCGCCACCGGCATCCCCGCCACCATGCGCGGCATCAACAAGGCCGTCATCCTCGCCACCGGCCATGCCGCCGGCACCGAAGACGACATCGACTGGGCCGCGATCGCCCGCACCGGACAGCCGGTCGTCGTCTATATGGGCATGGCCAATCTGCCGGTGATCGCGGCAAAACTGCTCGAGGGCGGCCTCGCGCCGTCGACACCCGCCGCAGTGATCGTGGCGGCAACCACGCCGCAGGAGCGCACCGTCGTCGCCACGCTTGCCACCATCGCCGAGGAGGCCGCGGCCGCCGGGCTCGCTTCCCCGGCCCTGATCGTCGTCGGCGGCATCGTCGCCATGCGCGCGGCGCTCGGTGGCAGCGCATGACGGCGCGCGCGATCATCATCGGAGCGCCTCGCTCCGGCTCGGGCAAGACCAGCGTCACCATCGGCCTGTTGCGCGCGCTCGCCCGGCGTGGCCTGAAGGTGCGCGGCGCGAAGTCCGGACCGGACTATATCGATCCGGGCTTCCACGCCGCCGCCACCGGGCTCTCCGGCGTCAATCTCGACAGCTGGGCAATGTCGCCTTCCCTGCTCAACGCCCTGGCGGCCCAAGCCGCGGACGACGCCGAATACATCGTCCTCGAAAGCGCGATGGGCCTGTTCGACGGCATCCCCGCGCCGGAGGGCCGCACAGGCTCCGCCGCCGATCTTGCCCGCCTTTACGGCCTACCGGTATTGCTGGTGCTCGACGTTTCCGGGCAGTCGACCACGGCCGCGGCCGTCGCCAAGGGTTTCGCCACCTATGATCCCGATGTGCGCATGGCGGGCGTCGTGCTCAATCGGCTTGGCAGCGACCGCCATCGGCGGCTGTCGGGCGACGCCATCGAAGCGATCGGCCTGCCCGTGGTCGGCGCCATCCTGCGCGATCCCACGCTCAACCTGCCGGAGCGGCATCTCGGCCTCGTCCAGGCCGGCGAATACGACAACCTGATGGCGCATCTCGACCGCCTGGCCGACATGGTCGAGAAGTCGCTCGACATCGACGCCATACTGGCGCTGGCGGCCCCGCTGGAAACGGCGGCGGGCGACTTCGGCGACGCCTTGCAGCCGCCCGGGCAGCGCATCGCGCTGGCGGAAGATGCCGCCTTTACCTTCCTCTATCCGCATGTCGCCAGCCACTGGCGCAAGGCCGGCGCCGAGATCGTGCCTTTCTCGCCGCTGGCCGACGAAGAACCAGCTGAAGACTGCGATGTTTGCTGGCTGCCCGGCGGCTATCCCGAACTCCATGCCGGCAAGCTCGCAGCCGCCGACAACTTCCGGGCTGGAATGGCGCGCTTCGCGGCGGCGAAGCCGGTTCATGGCGAGTGCGGCGGCTTCATGGCGCTGGGCCAAGTGCTGGAGGACGCGGACGGCGAGAGCCACAAGATGCTCGGCCTGCTTGGCCATTCGACCAGCTTCGCCAGGCGCAAGATGAACCTAGGTTATCGCGAAGCGCGGCTGCGCGCCGCTTGCCCGTTGGGGCCGGAGGGCACGCTGATCCGAGGGCACGAATTCCACTATGCGCAGATGCTTGCCACCGGCAATGACGACCCTTTGGCCGACCTTGCCGATGGCCAGGGCAATCCGCTCGGCGCCTCGGGCTACCGGCGCGGCCATGTCAGCGGCACCTTCTTCCATGCCATTGCGAGGAGCGCATGAGCGGCCCTTCCGCGCCCCGGCAATTGCTTGACGACATCGGCCTCAGTCTCGTCTTCTTCACCAGGCTGAGGCTGCCATCGAGCGATTTCGGCGGCCGCAACCTTGCCGACGCGATCTGGGCGGCGCCCTTCGCCGGTCTCGCCGTGGCGATCATCGGCGCGCTCGTCTACGCCATCGCCGCCGTATTCGGCCTGGCGACCGGGCCGGCCTCGGCGCTCGCGCTCGCCGCGACCATGCTCGTCACCGGCTGCCTGCACGAGGACGGGCTTTCCGACATCGCCGATGGTTTCGGCGGCGGCAGGACGCGCGAGAAGAAGCTGGAGATCATGCGCGACAGCCGCATCGGCGCCTATGGCGCCGCGGCGCTTGGGCTGTCGCTGCTCATCCGCTGGAGTGCCCTGTCCGCACTCATCGGTCCTGGCCATGTGTTCCTGGCGCTGTTTGCCGCGCATGCCGCCTCGCGCGGCCTGTTCGGCGCCTTCATGCATCTTGTGCCGCCGGCCCGCGGCGACGGTCTGTCGGCCAATGCGGGCTCTGTCACGAGCGAGACCGCCATTATCGGCGCGGCGCTCGGCGCGGTGGCCCTGCTGGCGCTCGGCCTCGGCGGCGCGATCGCCGCGCTCATCCTGCTCGGCCTGCTCTTCACAGCCTTCCGCGCGCTTTGCCTCAGCCAGGTCGGCGGCTAGA
>JAFKFE010000445.1:5528-5963 GCA_017308345.1 Alphaproteobacteria bacterium
GACCGGCGACACGATCGGCGCGTTGCAGCAGCTCGGCGAGATCGCGGTGCTGCTCGTCGCATCCGTTTGCCTTTCCTGATTCTCTTTCGGAGACCTTGCCCTCATGTCCCCCCAATCGACCGCGTTCAAATCACTTGAAGACCTGCGCGCAGCCTGCCTCGGTCTCCCCGCCGGCAGCGATACAGCCGCCGCTGCCGTCGCGAGACGGCAGGATACGCTGACCAAGCCGCAAGGCAGCCTCGGCCGGCTGGAAACGATCGCCGCCTGGCTCGGCCGCTGGCAGGGCCGCGACATGCCGAAGCTCGACCATGTCAAGGTCTTCGTCTTCGCCGGCAATCACGGCGTCACCGCTCAGGGCGTGTCGGCCTATCCTTCGGAAGTCACCGTACAGATGGTGGCGAACTTCGCCGGCGGTGGCGCGGCCATCAACCAGCT
>JAFKFE010000446.1:0-6431 GCA_017308345.1 Alphaproteobacteria bacterium
GATCGAGGCCGGCCGCTTCGAGCCCGAGCCGCAGCCGACTTCCCTGCGCGAAATCGCCGACAACATCATCGAGCTTCTGGCCGCGAGGGCCTTCGCCAAGAACATCGGCCTCGGCTGCCATGTCGAGCCCGACGTGCCGCAGATGATCACCGCCGATCCCGGCCGCGTGCGTCAGGTGCTGCTCAACCTCATCGGCAATGCGGTGAAGTTCACCGACACGGGCGGCGTGCTGCTCACCGTGGCGCGCGCCCGCACCGAGACCAGCGACCGCATCTGCTTCACCGTCGCCGACACCGGCCCGGGGCTGCGTGAAGAGGACATGGAGCGCATCTTCGAGGAGTTCGAGCAGTCGGACGGCACCTCGACCAGGGTGCATGGCGGTGCCGGCCTCGGCCTTGCCATCTCGAAGCGGCTGGTAACGGCGATGGGCGGTACGATCTCGGTTTCGAGCCGGCTCGGCGAGGGATCCGAATTCGTCCTGGAGATCCCGGCGGTCGCGGCAACCGAGCCGCCGCCGCACCGGAACAACATCCTTGCCGACAGGCGTGCGGTGATCGTGTCGAAGAACGCCATCGAGGCCGACGCCATCGCCCGCACAATCCGAGCCCATGGCGGCATCGTCGAGGTGGCGGCGACACCGAGCCAGGCCGCCCCGTTCGCTGCCGGCTGCAACGTGCTCCTGATCGACGCCGCGCTCGAAAACAGCGATGGGAGGCTGCTCAAGCGGCTGCGCGACTCGGGCTTTGCCGATTGTGAAGCCATCACCCTGATCGCGCCGACGGACCGCGGCATGCTCGGCGAGTTCCGGGCCAGCGGCTACGCCACCTTCCTGGCCAGGCCGGTGCGCGGCGAGACCCTTTTGCGGGTGCTGTTGACCAGCCATGGCTCCACACTCGCCCAGCCGCGGCCGGAGCCGCGCGGCGCCTCCTCGGTGCGCAGGCGCGACCGGGGCCTGTCGGTGCTGATCGCAGAGGACAACGACATCAACGCCATGCTCGCCCGCGCCACGCTGATCAAGGCGGGGCATCGCGTCAAGATCGTCGGCAACGGCAAGGCCGCGGTCGAGGCCGTTACCGATGCCGGCCTCAAATTCCGCTTCGATGTGGTGCTGATGGACCTGCACATGCCCGTCATGGACGGCCTGGATGCGATCGCCGCCATCCGTCGCCATGAGGAGTCCCTGGCGATGCCGCCGATCCCGATCATGGTGCTTTCGGCCGACAGCCAGGAAAAGACCCGGCATGCCGTGCTCGCCCATGGCGCCAGCGGCTTCGTGACCAAGCCGCTCGACCCGGACGCGCTCGTCCAGGCGGTTGAGGGCCAGGTTGCCGCCTGATGAAATTTTAGACCCTTGAAAGCCTTGGGTCGCCTGGCTTTCGCGGCCGTAAGATAGCCGGTTGAGGGTATTGTCCAGCCGACAAAGTATTGCCCGCCACGCCGTATCACGGTACTGTCACAATCCTGTTGCACCTACACCGTATCCCCGTGCCAAGAGGGATGGCTCGAAGGAGAATCACTCGTGCATACAGTCATGCCTGAATGTGACACTCGGCCGAACGCCGGCGGCGCCCTGCTTGCCGCCCGTACCGCCGACGCGGTCGCAAACGGTGCTCCGCTGGGCCGGATCGGCAACCTCGAAGTGCGGCTCGCCCGCAACGAGGCTGAGATCGCCGCCGCCCAGGAAGTCCGCTATCGGGTATTCTATGACGAGCTTGGCGCGAGGAAGGACCTGTTCCAGGCGCAGGACCGGCGCGACGCCGATCGTTTCGATCCGCTCTGCGATCACCTTCTGGTGTTCGATACCTCCCTTCCCGGTCCCGAGCACCGCCGTATCGTCGGCACCTACCGCTTGCTTCGGCAAGAGATCGCCGCGGCCGCCGGCGGCTTCTATTCCGAAGGCGAGTTCGAACTGACCAAGCTGATCGCGCGGCATCCCGGCCAGCGCTTCCTCGAGCTCGGCCGCTCCTGCGTTCTCAAGGAGTACCGCTCCAAGCGCACCATCGAGGCGCTCTGGCAAGGCATCTGGGCCTATATCAACCACTACGGCATCGGCGTGATGACCGGCTGCGCCTCCTTCCACGGCATCGTACCGGCGGCGCATGCCGAGGCGCTGACCTATCTCGCCCATCACTGCCGCACGAACTCCGCCTGGGATGTCCGCGCTGTTCCGGGACGCTACTGTGCCATGGACCTGATGCCGATCGAGGCGGTGAACACGAAGGCGGCGATCGCGGCCATGCCGCCGCTGGTCAAGGGTTATCTGCGCGTCGGCGCCCGCATCGGCGACGGCTGCGTCATCGATCACGAATTCTCGACGGTCGACGTCTTCGTCGTCATGCCGGTCAAGGAGATCGGCGCCCGCTACGTCAACTATTATGGCGGCGAGGGCCAGCGTTTCGCGGCGTGAGGCAGTAGGCAGTAGGCAGTAGGCAGTAGGCAGTAGGCAGTAGGCAGTAGGAGAACTGCTGCGATTCGTGCTCTTACGACTATTGCCTAATCCGTAATTCCTATTCCCTCTCTTCACGAAATATCTTCCGGCCTGCGCCCCGGCCGGCTCTTGTAGGCCGCGAACGACCAGCCGAATTTGAGCGCCCCGCCGCGCACCGCGAATGCGCCCGCGAAGCCGAGCAGGCTGGACGCCAGCGCCGGCAGGCCGGCAAGATCGCCAAGGGTGAAGATGGCGGCGCCGACAAGGGCGGCCGTAACGTAGATTTCGGGCCTGAGCAGCACCGAGGGCTCGCCGGCAAGCAGGTCGCGCAATATGCCTCCGGAGGTCGCCGTAAGCACGCCCATGATGACCGACACTACGGGCGAGCCGGTTATCGCCAGCCCCTTGGCCGCGCCCATCACCGCGAAGGCGGCAAGGCCGATGGCATCGAGCCAAAGCAGCAGCTTGTAGCGGGATTCGACCCGGTGGGCGCTGAAGAACACCGCCACCGCGACGACCGCGCAGATCAGCACATAGCCGCTGTTGGCGACCCAGAATACCGGCAGGTTGAGGATGACGTCGCGCAACGTTCCGCCGCCGATGCCGGTGACGCTGGCCAGGAACAGGAAGCCGATGATGTCGAGCTGCTTGCGCGATGCCGCAAGCGCGCCCGTCGCCGCGAAGACGGCGACGCCGGCATAGTCGAGCAACGCGATGGGATTCATGGGTGAGCGAGTAGTGAGTAGCGAACAGGGAGTAGTGAATACCACGAAGCCGGCCAGTTGGTAGCCAGCTTCCCTATTCGCTACTTACTACCCCCTATTCGCTACTCACTATCAGGCATCCTTCTCGGCCTGCTCGTTCACCGGGCCCGGCTCGACCTTCGCCTCGGCGCCCGCCTTCGGGCCGCCCTTGGCGACACCGACCATCGCCGGCCGCAGCACGCGCTCGCCGATCGAATAGCCCGGCTGCACCACCTGGACGACGGTGCCGGCCGGAACCTGAGGGTTGGGCACCTCGAACATCGCCTGATGGAAGTTCGGGTCGAACTTCTCGCCTTCGGGCGCGAGTTTCTTCACGCCGTGACGTTCCAGCGCCGACAGCATGGCGCGCTCTGTGAGGTCGACGCCCTCGATAAGCGCCTTGAAGCCCGCGTCGCCGGAGGCCTTCGCCTCGGCCGGGATAGCATCGAGCGCGCGGCGCAGATTGTCCGACACCGACAGCATGTCGCGTGCGAAATTGGCCACCGCGTAAGTGCGCGCGTCATGCACGTCGCGCGCGGTGCGCCGGCGCAAATTCTCCATTTCAGCCGCGACGCGCAGCGCGCGGTCCTTCAGTTCCTCGTTTTCCTTCAGCAGCCGCACAAGCGCTTCGTAGTCGCCGTCGACACCACCTTCGGCACGCTCGCCGGAAGCCTGGGTGGCTTCCATGTCTTCGGACGTGCGTTCGTCTTTTGCCTGGTCGCTCATCGCGTTTCCCGTCATTCGGATTGGTCTGGATTTGCGCCCGATATCGAGGTTTGGAGGCCAAAAATCAAGGGGTAAGCGCTTGCTGCGTATGTCGGGCCATCGTTCCAGATTAATTCAAATTTTACCGTATCGCGCGGCTTAGCTTGCCCTCGATTGCCATTGCGGGAACCATAAACGGGCTGGAGGAGTTTCGAAGCCGACACAGGATTTTGGGACGATGAACGGCAACAACGGCAACCGGCGCGCCGAATTGGCCAACGATATCAGGCGGCAGGCAAGTAGCGAAGCGACGAAGCGGCTTCTGCGCGCGTTGCCGGCATTCCGCCTGGAAAAGGAAATACCCCGGCGGCTGAGCGACCTGCTTGACCGCCTCGACGGCGCCGAGGCCGAGAATGCGGGCGGCGGGCGGCGCTAGAGCACGATCCCGAAAAGTGGGAACCGGTTTTCGGAGAAGATCATGCTCCGACAAAGAGGCAGATCGTGATGGCGATTCAACGAAACGCCATCACGATCTGATAGCCGCGCGCCGCGATCGACAGGTTTCAGGCCGCCTTCCTGTCGTCCCGCATCAGCGCCTCGCCATGGCGGATCTCGGTGCCGAGCACCTTCAGGCATTCGCGCATGAAGGCGGCAAGGCCCGGCCAGCCCTTGGCTGAAACCAGATTGCCGTCGACATGCGCGCCGGTCGGAGCGACATCGATATAGATGCCGCCGGCAAGCGTCACCTCCGGCTCGCAATACTGCAGCGCCGCCACCTGCCTGCCGCGCACCACGCCATCGACCGCGATCAGGATTTGCACGCCGTGGCAGATGGTGAAGATCGGCTTGCCGGTGTCGTGGAAATGCCTGACGAGCGCCTGCACCCGCTTGTCAATGCGGATATATTCCGGCCCCCGCCCGCCGGCCGCGTACACGGCATCATAATCGGCCGGGTTCACCTCGGCGAAGGTCTTGTTGAGGATGTAATCGTGGCCGAGCTTTTCCGTGTAGGTCTGGTGACCCTCGAAGTCGTGAAGCGATGTCTTCAGCACGTCGCCCGCTTTCTTGTCGGGGCAGACGACATGGACTGTGTGGCCGACCGCGTGCATGGCCTGTTCAAAGACGAAAATCTCGTATTCCTCGCTGAACTCGCCGACGAGCATCAATATCTTCTTGCCTGCCATGCCGTTTCCTCCCTTAGCTGGCTATTTATTTCGCGGCGCGAAATAATAACCCTATCCTAAGGGCAAGACAGCGGAAGGGGAAGCACAAATCGCGTAATTGGTCTGACCAGATGGATTCGACCGTGCAGGCGAGCGCACGAAGGCGATGCCGTATCGACATGAAATCGAAGAAGCTGGTCTGACCAAGAGAGCAGGACTCAGGCAGCTGCCCGGATCATGTCCGCCGCCTTCTCGGCGATCATGATCGTGGGCGCATTGGTATTGCCGCCGATCAAGGTGGGCATCACCGAGGCATCGACCACGCGCAGCCCTTCCAGCCCACGAACCCTGAGTTGTGGATCGACCACGGCCATGTCGTCGACGCCCATCTTGCAGGTGCCGGCGGGGTGGTAGATCGTGTCGGCGCGCGCCCTGATATGCGCCATCAACTCGGCATCGCTCGAAGCGCCGTCGCGGTCATCCTCCAGGAAGCGCGGATCGATGCGCGGCGGCGCCAGCGGATCCGCGCTCGTCAGCCCCACCTCGCCGCGCGAATGCGGCCGAAGCACGCAGACATGGCAGGAAAAGCCGTAGCCCATATGCAGCTTGCGGCCGTGGTCGTCGACGATGGCGATGCAGAAATGCAATTGCAGGTCGGGACGCTCGATAGCCGGGTCGGATTTGAGAAAGGCGCCGCCTTCGGCATAGGGGGTGGCGATCATGCCGCCGCCGTCCCTGCGCCAGCGCAGCGCGTGCCTGACCAGGCCGGGCATGCCGGCGAGGCCGATGCCGACCAAATCGGTCTCCCGCGATTTCCAGGCGAGGATGAAATCGAGATGGTCCTGCAGGTTCCTGCCGACGCCGGGCAATTCGTGCACGAGCGGAATGCCGTGCGCCGCGAGCTCGACCGCCGGACCGATGCCGGACAAAAGCAGCAGTTGCGGCGAGCCGAATGCCCCGCCGCAGAGGATGACCTCGCGTCTTGCCTCCGCCACGGCTTCATTTTTGCCGGCGCGATAGCGCACGCCCGTGGCGCGCTTGCCGTTGAGCACGACGCCCGTCGCATGCGCGCCGGTTATGACGGTGAGGTTCGGCCGGTCCATCACCGGATGCAGATAGGCGGCCGCCGCCGAGCAGCGCTCGCCGTTGCGGCGCTCACCCCAGAACTGCGTCACCTGATAGAGGCCCGCCCCTTCCTGCTCCGGCCCGTTGAAGTCGCCGTTCAACCTGATCTGGTTCTCACCGCAGGCCTCGACGAAAGCCCTGGAGATCGCGCGCGGCTCCTGCTGCTCGGCGACCCTGAGCGGCCCCTCGCCGCCATGAAAAGCGTCCGCGCCGCGCTGGTTGCCCTCGGCGCGCCGGAAATAGGGCAGCACCTCGTCCCACGACCAG
>JAFKFE010000446.1:6448-8161 GCA_017308345.1 Alphaproteobacteria bacterium
TCATCATAGTCGCGGTGGTGGCCCCGCGTGTAGAGCATGGCGTTGATCGCGCTCGATCCGCCCAATGCCTTGCCGCGCGGCTGGTAGCCCCGGCGACCGCCCAGCCCCTCTTGCGGCACCGTCTGGAAGGCCCAGTTGTTGATCTTCGGGCGGCCGGGCAGCAGCGCGATGATGCCGGCCGGCGCACGGATCAGTAGATCCTTGCCGCCGCCGCCCGCCTCGAGCAGGCAGACCGTCTTCGATGGATCCTCGGAAAGCCTGGCGGCAAGCGTCGATCCGGCGGAGCCGCCGCCGGCAATCACATAGTCGTAGCGCATGGTTCTCCTCCCGGCGGATATTTCCGTCCGTGCCGTCAGAGAAGGCCTAGTCGCGAGGCTTGTAAAGATGCCGCAACGTTAGCCAGAGCATGATCCCGAAAAGTGGAAACCGGTTTTCGGAGAAGATCATGCTCCAACAAAGGACTGGACCAGGATGACGGTCCGACCGAACGTCATTCTGGTCCAGCGCGCTTGCGCCGCCAGGAATATTTCGGCCCCTTGGGCTCCGGCTCCACGGCCGGCTGGTAATAGACCGGCAGGCCGCCGGTGCGGCCTTCCTCCAGCCGCTTCAACAGCACGGGATTGGAGACCTCGAACTCGTCGAAGCCGAGCCGCAGCATGTGCGGCAGCTGGTCGACCAGAACCTGGCCCGTGGCGCGGACCGCGCCTTCGAAATGGTACCGGGCGCGCAGCAATTCTCCCTTGGAGAAGGAGCGACCGTCATTGAACGCCGGAAAGGCGAGCGCCACCAGCGACAGCTGGTCCAGCAGGCCGGTTATCTTGTCGAGATCATCGCCTGGCTGCAGCAAAACGCCGATGCGCTCCTTGGCTGACTTGCGAGCCTCGTCATCCAGCCCGAGAAAACCTGCAGCGGCAGGATGAAGCGGCCATTGCCGGCAAGCGCCTCGGCGCTTTCGGCATGCGTCCACTCATCCTCGCGAAACCCGTCCGGGGTCCAGAGGCGGACCCCCGCTGTCGTCGTTCCAGTCATCAAAGATCCTAAAGCACAAAAACAATCAGGCCGCCGTCGGCGCCCGGCATTACCTGGATATCACATAACCTAAAGAGAGGCGTCGGTCAGCGACTTCTCCAAGCCGGAGAGATGGATGCCGCACTCGGTCTTGGCGTGCCCCGCCCAGCGGCCGCTGCGCGCGTCCTCGCCGGGCTGCACCGGCTGCGTGCAGGGGAAACATCCGATCGACAGATAGCCATAGGCGACCAGCGGATTTTCGCGCAGCGCATGCGCGCGCATATAGTCGGCCTGGTCCGACGTCGTCCAATGCGCCAGCGGATTGATGCGGATGCGCGAGCCGACCGCCTCGAAGACGGGCAGGGCCGCACGCGTCGAGGCCTGGAAACGCTTGCGCCCGGTGAACCAGGCGCGGAACGGCTCGACACCGCGCGCCAGCGGCTCGACCTTGCGCACGTTGCAGCAGGCGTCGGTGTCGGTTTCATTGAGCGTACCGGCCGGATCGACACGCTCCAGCGCCGCCTCGTCCGGCTTGATCACCCTGATGTCGGTGAGGCCGAAATCGGCTACCAGCGCGTCGCGGTAGCCGAGCGTTTCCTCGAAATGCTTGCCGGTATCGAGGAAGATCACCGGCAGCGAGCGGTCGATCTCCGAAATCATGTGCAGGAGCACCGCCGAATCCGCGCCGAAGGACGACCCGGCGGC
>JAFKFE010000447.1 GCA_017308345.1 Alphaproteobacteria bacterium
CCGCCAGCCCGACGCCGCCGATAACGGCAAGCAGCAGGCTGAGGAAGGTGATTCTCAGCGTCACCAGCAGCGACGAGAACAGCAGGCCCGCGTCGTTGTGCAGCGTCTGCAGCACCACGCCCGGCCGAGGCAGGATGTATTGCGGGATCTCGTTCCAGACGCAGATGCGATCCCAAAGCCAGATCGCCAGCACCATGATCGCCAGCGGCAGCACCCATTTGCCGATGCGCTCAAGCCGCTCCTGGCGGACCCGGCGCGCCTCCTCCGGATCGAGCTTCAGCGCGGTGTCGTCAATGGCCGTCATGATGGGATCCGGCAGTTGAGTTGATGGCATTCACCAGCACGTCGGAAGCCTGGCGGCAGAGCGCGGCATAGTCGGGCGAAGTCCGGAAAACCTCGTCGCGCGGATAGGGCGCATCGACAGCCAGTTCGTCGAAGACGCGCCCCGGCCGCGCCGCCATCACCACCACGCGGTTGGAGAGAAACACGCTTTCGAAAACGCTGT
The DNA here is from genome assembly GCA_017308345.1 of Alphaproteobacteria bacterium. Lineage (GTDB taxonomy): Bacteria > Pseudomonadota > Alphaproteobacteria > Rhizobiales > Rhizobiaceae > Mesorhizobium. The sequence goes on from JAFKFE010000447.1 coordinate 506, forward strand.
GGGTGACGAAGATGACGGTGAAGCGCTCATCCTGCCATAGCTCCAGAAGGTCGTTGTTGAGCTTGAAGCGGGTGATCTCGTCCAGCGCCGCGAAGGGTTCGTCCATCAGGAGGATGCGCGGCCTGGTCACCATGGCGCGGGCGATGGAGACGCGCATCTTCATGCCGCCGGAGAGCTCGCGCGGCACGGCATTCTCGAAGCCGTTGAGATGGACGCGCGCCAGCATCTCCATCACCGCCGGCGCCGCCTTGGCGCGCGACACGCCTTTCAGCCTGAGCGGCAGCCAGACATTGTCGAAGACGCTCGCCCAGGGCAGCAGCGTTGGTTCCTGGAAGACGAAGCCGGTGTTCGAGCGGTCGATCGGGCCGCGCCAGTCGAGCTGGCCGGATGTGGGCGTCGACAGGCCGGCGATCAGCCGGAGCGCCGTCGACTTGCCGCAGCCGGACGGGCCGAGCAGGCTGAGGAAGTCGCCCTCGCGGATCGCCAGGTCGACCTTGCTCAGCGCCGTCACGCCGTTGGAAAAGACTTTGCCGACATTGCGCAGCGACAGCAGCATCGGGCGCTCGTCCGATGCCGCCGGCGTCTCAGTCACTTTCTCCAAAATCATCTCAGGCGGGCCGCCTATTTCTTGAGCTCCAGCCCGACGCCCTTGTTGATGAAGGCCAGCGTATAGGCCTTCTTGATGTCGATGCCCGGCTGCGCGACCTTGGCCTTGACCATCTTGTCGTAGAAGCTCTGGATGCGCGCGTCGGTCATTGCGCCGATGCCGAGCTTTTCCGTGTCGCCGGAATCGACCACGCCGAACTTCTTCAGTTGCTCGATCGAGAAGGCGATTTGCTCATCCGTCATGTCCGGATTGTCCTTCTTGATCATGTCGTTGGCGGCCTTGTTGTCGCCGTAGAGATAGTTGTACCAGCCCTTGGCCGAGCCATCGACGAAGCACTGCACCACCTCCGGCCGCTTGTCGATCGTGTCCTGCATGACCTCGACAGTCGTCGCATAGGTGTCCCAGCCATAGTCGGCGAGCAGGAACTGGTTCGGCACGAAGCCGCCCTGCTTCTGCACCGCGAAGGGCTCGGACGTCACATAGCCCTGCTGGATCGACTTCTTGTTGGCGATGAAGGGCGCCGGGTTGAAGGTGTAGGGCACGCGCTTTGCCGCATCGAAACCGAGCTCGGTGACCATCCACTGGAAGAAGGTCTGCGCGCCCTCGTCGCCGAGGATGTACTGGTCGGCGTTCTTCAGGTCCTCCCACTTGTCCAGCCCCTGCCCCGGCTGGGACATGATCACCTGCGGGTCCTTCTGGAAATCGGCGGCGACGACACGCATCGGAATGCCCTGCTGGACGGCGTCGAAGGCCGAAAGCAAATTGCCGCCCATGTAGAAATCGATCTTGCCGGCAAGCAGCATCGGCCGGCCGCTGACCTGCGGACCGCCCTGCATGATGGTGACGTCGAGGCCGCAGGCGGCATAGGTGCCGTCGGCGACGGCCTGGTAGTAGCCGCCATGCTCCGGCTCGGCGAGCCAGTTGGTGCCGAAGGTGACTTTCTCGTTGGCGGCCGCGCCAAGCGTGCCCGCCGCCAGCAGGGCGACGGCGCCCGCCAGTATCTTCTCTTTTCCGTACATAACATCACCCTCTGTTGGCTCCGGCGCGCCATGCGCTGGGCTCGACACCATTGGTTCAAGAAGCAAGACACATGCCACCGCCCGGCCTGCCTGCTTGCGCAAGGCTCGACGCGAAGACCGGACGGGTCATGCTGTACAAAAGGCATCGTGCCTATTTTTTGGACGCCTGTCCATAATCGCCCCGGCGGCATGCACGGCATCTTGAATGTTTCATGAATCCGCAAATAGGCTGACCGCGGACAGGAGAATGCCATGCTCAAATACCTCGCCCCCAAGTCGATCAAACCCCCTTTCGCCCGCTACAGCCACGGCGTCGAAATACCCGCCGGAAAACGCCTTGTGCTCTGCTCGGGCCAGTTGGGCATCGGCCCTGACGATGCCGTTCCGGAGGATGCCGGGGCGCAGACGGAGCTTTGCTTCAAGAATATCGCCGCGATCCTGAACGAGGCCGGGCTGACGCTGAACGATACCGTGCGCATCAACGCCTTCGTCACGGACCGCGCCCATCTGCAGGCATATATGGACGTTCGCAACCGGCTGTTTTCCGATCCGGCGCCGGCCTCGACGCTGATGATCGTCTCCGGCTTCGCCCGGCCGGAATTCAAGGTCGAGGTGGAAGTGCTTGCCGCCGCCTGACGGTTGCCCGCGACCACCGGGCGCTTTAGATGATCCCAATCAGACAGCAGTGCCAGCCGGGAGACGAACGTGACGACAAGACGTGTGTGGTGGGGCGACTACCGGACGACCGAATATGCCTCGATCGACGCCGAAGCGACCATCGCCGTGCTGCCGGTGGCGGCGATCGAGCAGCATGGCCCGCATCTGCCGGTCTCGACCGACACTTCGATCATGATGGGCATGCTGGAGACCGTGATCGCGCGCCTGCCCGACGATCTCGACATCCGCATCCTGCCGGTGCAGGCGGTCGGCAAGTCGAACGAGCACTTGCATGCGCCGGGAACGCTCACCCTGCCGGCCACCACACTCGTGGACGCCTGGACCGAGCTCGGCCTGTCGGTCGCCCGCGCCGGAGTGAGGAAACTGATCGTCGTCAATTCGCATGGCGGCAACGAAGAGATCATGGGCATCATCTCGCGCGAACTGCGCGTGCGCGCAAGGATGCTGTCGGTGAAGACGAGCTGGCAGCGCTTCGGCCGCCCGGCCGGCATGTACACCGAGCTCGAGGACCGTCACGGCATCCATGGCGGCGATGTCGAGACCTCGCTGATGCTGCACTTCCGGCCCGATCTCGTCGACATGGGCAAGGCGGAGAATTTCGTCTCGAATGTCGGCCGCGCCGAAAAGGAGTTCGCCCTGCTGCGCCACACCGGCACCCACGCCTTCGCCTGGATCGCCAGCGACCTCAATCCGAACGGCGTGGTCGGCGACGCAAGTATCGCCACGGCGGAAAAAGGCCGGCTCACCGCCGAGCATCAGGCCGACGGCTTCATCAGCCTGGTCAGGGATATCCGTAAGGCGAAGCTTACGGACTGGCTGTCATAAGCCAAACGCCAGCTCAACTTTCAATAGTTAGCTCGAAGGGGATTCCCTCGAACGCGTCGGCGCCGCGTCCGATCGCCTCGATCGCGGCGACCATGCGTCCGTCGCGCTGAAGCAGCGTGTCGGCGACGGCGATCAGCCGAGGATTGGGAGTGGCCGTCGGCGAGAGAAAGCGCAGCGTCCTAGCAAGCTCCATCTCGTCACGCCTGGGCGCCAGCGCCGCCGCGATGATGTACGCCGAGGCGGTCGAGCGGCTGACGCCCGCATAGCAGTGCACGACCAATGGCTTTGCCTGGTCCCAGCGATAGGCGAAATCGAGCAAGGCGCGGACATGCTCCTCGCCCGGCATCGTCATGCCCTCCTGCGCCACGGCGATGTCGTGCATGACGAGATGGAGGTGGTTTTCCGCCAGGATCGAGGCCGGGCGGATCACCTCCGTGCCCGCGGCAAGCAGTGACAGCAAGCGCTGCGCGCCGGTCCTCGCCACGGTTTCGTCGACCTTCGACAGCGAACAGACATGGATCATTGTCCGATCTCCTTCGGCGCATCCTCGCGCCTAGAGCATGATGCCGAAAAGTGTGAAGCGGTTTTCGAACGATATCATGCTCTTTCTTCCTGATTTAGAGCCCACGCGGCAAGGGCGCCTTCAAGGCGCTGCCATTCCGCCGCGCTGCCCGGCAGGCCGACGCGCAAGACCTGCGGCCGCCCGGCGAAATGACGGACCAGCACGCCGCTCGAGCCAAGCGCCGAAAACAGGCCCGGGGCTTCGGGAAACGACAGATAGCGGAACAGGCTGGTGCCGCCGGCGACCGGAACGTCGAACCGGCCGAGCAGAGCGTCGAGACGCCCGGCGTCCCGCGCCAGGCGTTGCCGCATGGCGGCCTGCCAGCCCTCGTCCGACAGCGCGCGGATGCCATATTCGAGCGCAGGACCAGCCACCGCCCAGGGCCCCAGCTGCGCATCCAGCCGTTCGGCCGTCAATTGATCAGCCAGCGCGAAGCCGAGCCGAATACCGGCAAGGCCGAAGAACTTGCCGAACGAACGCAGCACGACGATGCCGCCCGCCCCGACCTCGCCGGCCAGGCTTTGCTCGATCGGGCCGACATCCATGAAAGCCTCGTCGACGACGAGCAGCCCGCCCCTGGCGCGAAGCCGCGCGGCAAGGTCGAGCAGGCGAGCCTTCTCGATCACCCGACCGTCCGGATTGTTGGGATTGACCAGCACCGCAAGGTCCGCGTCGGCCAGCGCGTCGAAATCCCCCACCTCCGCCACGGCATGGCCGGCTATGGCGGCGGCCCGGGCGTGTTCGGCATAGGTTGGACCGAGCACCAGCGCCTTGCCGGGCCGCAAAAGCGAAGCCACGCGCGGCAGGAGGATCTGCGTGCCGGGCGCCGCAGCCACATGCGCCGCCGACGGCGCGCCATAGGCCGTGGCCGCAATTTCGGCCAATTCGCGCAGTCGTTGCGATTCCGGCAGGCGTGACAGGGCGGTGGCGGGCAGGTCGAAAAGCGGATAGGAGTGCGGATTGATACCTGTCGAAAGGTCGACGAAAGGCCGTGGCGCGTGAGGGAAGAGCGCGCTCGCCCGGCTAAGGGATCCGCCGTGATCCACCGCAGCAATCGCTCCATCAAGAAGCTTCATGTCGATCCTGATCGCTTTCCTGTCACTCGCCGTTGAACGGGTCCTGGGCTATCCGGACTGGCTGTTCAACGCTATAGGCCATCCGGTCACCTGGATCGGCAGGCTGATATCCTTTCTCGATCGCCGGCTCAACCGCGCGACGGATTCCGACGAAATCCGTCGCCGCCAGGGTGTGCGGGCCTTGCTCGTTATTTTGCTGGTGCCTGGCCTCATCGGCCTGGCGCTGCATGTCCTG
>JAFKFE010000448.1 GCA_017308345.1 Alphaproteobacteria bacterium
GATCGCCACCGTGCCACCGACGCTCAGACTCGCCAACGAGGCATTCGGCGATCGCAGCGGTCCGATCGTGTTCGGCTGGATCGTCGCCGGCCACCAGGTGGGCGCGGCGGCGGCGGCGGCCTTCGGCGGCACGATGCGCGAGCTGCAGGGCAATTACGAGCTGGCGTTCCTGATCGCCGGCATGACCGGCATCGCGGCGGCGTGTATCTCGCTGTTGATCAACACGAGCAGGCCGGCCTTCGGGTCGGAGCCGCAGGCGGCTTAAGGCGCGACTTCCCCTTCCCGCAGGGGAAGAAGGGAAGGGTGCACTGTTATCAAAACTTCATGGTTCCGAAATGCGCCTGAAACATTGAGGCGAGAGCTTGGCGGTCACCGTTCAACGCCATCCGGAGACAGCCATGAACAAGCTTTCGCTAACCCGCCGCGCTTTCGTCACCTCGGCCAGCGCCTTTGGCCTTGTCGGCGCCTCCGGACTGGCAATGCCTTATTATTCCCGCGCCAACCAGCGCCCGGCCTTCACGCATGGCGTCCAATCGGGCGACGTCGACGCCACCTCCGGCATGGTGTGGACCCGCACCGACCGTCCGGCGCGCGTCATGTATGAAGTGTCGACGACCGAGAGCTTCGCCAACGCGACGCGGCTTGCGCCGCTCGATACCTCGCCCGCCAGCGACTATACGGTGAAGCGGCTGCTCACCGACCTCGCTTCCGACCAGGACATCTTCTACCGCATGATCGCGGCCGACCTGTCCGACATCAATGCGGTCTCCGAGCCGATCGTCGGCCGCTTCCGCACCGCGCCGTCCTCGAAGCGCGACGTGCGCTTCGCCTGGTCGGGCGACACCGCCGGCCAAGGCTGGGGCATCGACGAGACCGGCATGAAGACCTACTCGACCATCGCCAAGCACACACCCGACTTCTTCCTGCATTCCGGCGACACGATCTATGCCGACGGCGCCATGAAGGACGAGGTCGACCTGCCCGGCGGCGGCAAGTGGAAGAACGTCGTCATGCTCGACGGCAAGCGCAAGGTCGCCGAGACGCTGGACGAGTACCGCGACCAGTGGAAATACAACATGATGGACAAGCATGTGCTTGGCCTCTCCGCCATCTGCCCGACCTTCTACCAGTGGGACGACCATGAGGTGTTGAACAACTGGTCGGATTCGAAGGACCTCAGCGCCGACAACCGCTACACGGAGAAATCCATCCATGTGCTGGCGGCCAGGGCCGCGCGCGCCTTCCATGAGATGACGACCATCCGCTACGAGCCATCGGAGCCGGGCCGCGTCTACCGCAAGGTCTCGCATGGGCCGCTGCTCGACGTGTTCTTCCTCGACATGCGCTCCTATCGCGGCCCGAACGGTCCCGACATGGAAGACACGATGACGCCGAAGTCGCGCATGATCGGCGAGGAGCAGTCCAAGTGGCTCAAGCGCGAGCTGGCGAACTCCAGGGCGACCTGGAAGATCATCGCCGCCGACATGCCGCTCAGCCTGATCGTCTGGGACGACGCGGCGAAGAAGGCCGGGGCCGAGGCGGTCGCCAACGGCGACAATGGCGCGCCGAAAGGGCGCGAGCTCGAATTCGCCGACGTGCTGCGCTTCATCAAGACTGCCGGCATCACCAACACGGTGTGGCTCACCGCCGACGTCCACTACACCGCGGCGCATTACTACAACCCCGACAAGGCCCAGTTCCAGGATTTCAACCCGTTCTGGGAATTCGTCTCCGGCCCGATCCACGCCGGCACGTTCGGCCCCAACGACCTCGACATGACCTTCGGGCCGGAGCTGAAGTTCATCAAGGCGCCGACCGCCGAGCAGGGCCAGAACCTGCCGCCGTCGGCCGGCCTGCAGTTCTTCGGGCTGGTCGATATTTCGGGCGCGACGGAACAGCTTACGGTTCGCTTGATGGATCGCGACGACAACGAGCTTTACAAGGTGACGCTCGATCCGGTGCGCTCGGCTTAGGCTGCGTTGATATTCAGGCGATGCCGGCCTGCGAACGATGGTTTCCTGCGCTTCCGGTGCTCACGTACTTTAAGTACGCTCCGCTCCGGTTCTCGGAAGCCACCGTTCTCGGCTCGGCCTGACCTGAATCTCAACACACCCTAGGAGATCAGCCGCAAGGGTCTGTGACGCGAAAGCGTTGCTGCGACCCAGAACGCGGAGAGGCGATGCAGGGCGTCAGTCCGGATAGCAGGCCCGGGGAATGTTCGGCCAGACCGCGGTGTCGCAGTTGGCGTCCGCCTGACGCTGCTTGAAGGCGGCGCTGACCGGGCCGGTGACGATCGGGTCGACGCAGTCGGGGGCGTCGGCGAACATCTGCTGCGCGGTCCTGGCGTCGGGCGGCGTGATCGGGTCGGCGTCCCGAAGCGCGGCTGCCGACTGCGCGGCACCGGCCGCGGCGAGCACGCCAAGCGCCGCCCACACAAAAACCGGACGCAATCTGGACATATGATCGGTCATGAACATCGAACTGCCCGGCCCCTCGAAGGTTCCGCCTTGGTTAACGGAATCATTTCACACCAAGACGTTTAAGAATCAGTGACCATGTATTTGGGGTTGGGCCTCCCCTTTCGCAATTGCGAAAAACCTTGTATGAGCCGCGCAACCGAAAAAGGCGGCGCTTGTTAAGCCTGCTGCCTGCAACGCTCCCGAGACCAGACAATGAACCTCCGCAATATCGCGATCATCGCGCATGTCGACCATGGCAAAACCACCCTCGTCGACCAGCTCCTGAAACAATCCGGCGCCTTCCGTGACAACCAGCGCGTGGCCGAACGCGCCATGGATTCCAACGACCTCGAAAAGGAACGCGGCATCACCATCCTGGCCAAGGCGACCTCGGTCGACTGGCACGGTACCCGCATCAACATCGTCGACACGCCCGGACACGCCGATTTCGGCGGCGAGGTCGAGCGCATCCTGTCGATGGTGGATTCGGCGATCGTGCTCGTCGACGCCGCCGAGGGCCCGATGCCGCAGACCAAGTTCGTCGTCGGCAAGGCGCTGAAAGTGGGCCTGCGTCCCATCGTCGTCATCAACAAGATCGACCGCCCGGACGCCCGCCATGTCGAGGTGGTCAACGAGGTGTTCGACCTCTTCGCCGCGCTCGACGCCACCGACGAGCAGCTCGATTTCCCGATCCTCTACGGTTCGGGCCGCGACGGCTGGGTCTCGGAAAATCCGGAAGGCCCGAAAGACCAGGGCCTGGCGCCGCTGTTCGACCTCGTCGTCAAGCATGTGCCGGCGCCGATCGTCCATCCGGGTCCGTTCCGCATGATCGGCACCATCCTTGAAGCCAATCCGTTCCTCGGCCGCATCATCACCGGCCGCATCGAGTCCGGCACGCTGAAGCCCAACCAGGCGGTCAAGGTGCTGCATCACGACGGCACGCAGATCGAAACCGGACGCATTTCGAAAATCCTCGCGTTCCGCGGCCTCGAGCGCCAGCCGATCGAGGAGGCCCAGGCGGGCGACATCATCGCCATCGCCGGCCTGTCGAAAGGCACCGTCGCCGACACCTTCTGCGACCCGGCGGTGAGCGAGCCGCTGCATGCGCAGCCGATCGACCCGCCGACCGTGACCATGTCCTTCCTCGTCAATGACAGCCCGCTTGCCGGCACCGAGGGCGACAAGGTGACCAGCCGCGTCATCCGCGACCGCCTGCTGCGCGAGGCCGAGGGCAATGTCGCGCTCAAGATCGAGGAATCGGCCGAGAAGGACTCCTTCTTCGTCTCGGGCCGCGGCGAATTGCAGCTCGCGGTGCTGATCGAAACGATGCGCCGCGAGGGTTTCGAGCTTGCCGTGTCGCGTCCGCGCGTCGTCATGCAGAAGGGCGAGAACGGCGAATTGCTTGAGCCTGTCGAGGAAGTCGTCATCGACGTCGACGAGGAGCATGCCGGCGTCGTCGTGCAGAAGATGTCGGAGCGCAAGGCCGAGATGGTCGAGCTGCGTCCGTCCGGCGGCAACCGCCAGCGCCTCGTCTTCCACGCGCCGACGCGCGGCCTGATCGGCTATCAGTCGGAACTGTTGACCGACACGCGCGGCACCGCCGTGATGAACCGCCTGTTCTTCGCCTATGAGCCTTACAAGGGCGAATTGCCCGGCCGCACAAACGGCGTGCTGATCTCCAACGAGCAGGGCGAGTCCGTCGCCTACGCCATGTGGAACCTGGAAGACCGCGGCCCGATGATCATCGATCCGGGCGTCAAGGTCTATCAGGGCATGATCATCGGCATCCATTCGCGCGACAACGACCTCGAAGTGAATGTGCTCAAGGGCAAGAAGCTCACCAACATCCGCGCCGCAGGCAAGGACGAGGCGGTGAAGCTGACGCCGCCGATCCGCATGACGCTGGAGCGCGCGCTGGCCTGGATCCAGGACGACGAGCTGGTCGAGGTGTCGCCGAAGACCATCCGGCTCCGCAAGCTCTATCTCGACCCGAACGAGCGCAAGCGTTTCGAGAAGGCCGCCAAGGTGATGGGCGCGGCCTAAGCCTTCCAGACAAGGTTCGAAAGAGGGGGCGGATGCTCCCTCTTTTCGTTTCAGAGCATGATCCAAACCGAAGGTCAGCGTAGCAAAAAGCGGGAACCGGTTTTCGGAGAAAGATCATGCTCCAAAAGAGCTGGATCGTGATGGCGATTCAACGAAACGCCATCACGATCTAACGCCACGCGGCCGACAGGATGGCGCCGCAATCCGCCTCGCAGGCCAGATCGACGCGCACCGCCGAGCCGTCGCGAACCGGCTTGCGCAGCGCCCTGGCGCCATCCGGTTCGACGGTCACCCGCCTTCGCTCGTCCAGGGCCTGGAGCCTCGATCGCGACAGGCCGAGTTCGCCGGCAAGCAGGCGGTCCAGCCGCAAAGGCGTGGTGCCCTCGAGCCGGAGTTCGAGCCGGAGCGCGGTCGCGCTTCCGGGATCGCCGTCCAGAAGCTTCTTGCGGACCGTCACGTCGGCAAACTCCTCGACACGCCCGGCCCGGTCGCGCAGCCCGGCGGCATCGAATGCAAAGCGGCGCGCAAGCGCCGGATCGTTGCTTTCGAGCGCGGCGAGCAGCGCTGGCTCGATGTCGCGGCGGTTTTGCCGTTCCAGGATGGTGAAATTCCAGGAGTTGTCGCAGTCGACGCAGCGATAGACCAGCCAGACGTCGATGCGCTTGCCATTGGCGTTGACGCGGAATTTCTCGCCGCATTGATACGGTCTGACGCCGCCGCAACGGTTGCAGTTGATGAGAGGTCGAGGCGCGATTGCGGGCGCGATCGTCCAGTGGACGCGCAAGGTAGAAGACATGCCGGTGGGCCCTTCCCGTCGGGAAGTCCCTCAGGCCAGCACTGTTCGAGATGCCCCTCATGGGCACGGCGTGGCGAAAGTTGGAAGTCAGGCGTCGGCGTGGGTCACACGCAGCGGCTCAGCAATGCCAAACCGGTCTCGAACCGCCGCCTGAAGAACACATGAAGTGGAGCAGACGCGCCAATGGCTGCGCCTGCGGTGC
>JAFKFE010001116.1 GCA_017308345.1 Alphaproteobacteria bacterium
ATCGGCGAGGACCATGCCGCAGTAGGGCCCGGCGATGTAACGCGCGAACTCGACGACCTTGATGCCGGAGAGCGCCCGCTCGCCGCTCATGCCGCCGTCCCCGCCGCGGCGCGCTCGGAGGCCCCGGCGATCCCGACCGCGAGGCCCGCAGGCCGCAGTGGCCAGGGGCAAGCTCGCGACGGGGCGAAGCCGCGGCCGAGCGCGCGGCTTCCAGGCGGGCGGAACTGTGACCATCATGACTATGCCAACGCCCATCGATTCTCCGGCGCGTGTCGGCCAGGACGCTGCCGGCGTTCGGGTCATGGGAACGCCGTGGTCCGGAACAAATCTCGCGAAGCACCTGCTCGAGCGCTACCTGGGAGTGCCGGTCGTCTTCGATCAGGGGTTCTGGAAGCACGGGATCTTCCCGGCGCTGATGAGTGGACGTGATCTGCTATACGGCGAACTGCCGATCGTCGTGATGAGCAAGGATCCGGTCAGCCAGATTCTGTCCTGGTACCGGCTGGCGAGGAACGACACCATTTTCAAGCCGAAGAAGAGCCTTGGCTCCTTCCTCGGCGGTCCTTTCGAGGTCAGGCAGGATTTTACGCAACCGGGCCACATGGAATACCGGTTCCGGACACCATCCGACTACTGGAACCAATTCTATTTTGCCATGGACGCCCTGGGGCGGAGCGGCGCTCCGGTCCATTTCGTCTGCTATGAGAATCTCGTTTCGTCGCCGGCCTTGTCACTGCATATGATCTCCCATTTCCTGGGCCGTTCACCGCCATTCGATATTCGCCATGCCGTCGAGATTCCGCGCTATGCGCTCGGCGCGAGCAACGACATCGACCCGGTCGAGGGCTCATCAATCGATCGGCCCGCGTTCGACCCTGCGCGCGCGGAACTGGCTTCGGCACTCGCCCGGATCGGATGGCGCAACGCGCGCGCGATCCTGCGCGGCGTCGATGACGATGTGCTTGAAGCCACGGGACGGCCCGGGTTTCGCAAGTCGTGCCGGGACGCGGCCGGCGCCAGGGCGATGCTCAGGTCGCTTGTCGGTTCCTGGTAAGGCCCGGCCCACGGCCCTCCAGCCGACTGCCGCATTGCACAAATCCGGCCCACCTGCACAATAGGCGCATGTCCGCCGGTTCGTTGACCATCCTTGTTATCGACGAGAACCGCATCCGTGCCTCGATCATCGAGGCCGGATTGCGGGATGCCGGCCATCGCCACGTCACGGTGATCCATGATGTGGCCGGCATCGCCCGGCGCATCGCCGAGATCAAGCCGGACGTCATCGTCATCGACCTCGAAAACCCCAACCGCGACATGCTGGAGAACATGTTCCAGCTTTCGCGCGCGGTGAAGCGGCCGATCGCGATGTTCGTCGATCGCTCCGACCAGGCCTCGATCGAGGCGGCCGTCGATGCCGGTGTGTCCGCCTATGTGGTCGACGGGCTGAAGAAGGAACGCATCAAGCCGATCCTCGACATGGCCATCAGCCGCTTCAACGCCTTCTCGCGCATGGCGCGCGAACTGGAGGAGGCGCGCAGCGAGCTCGAGAACCGCAAGGTCATCGACCGTGCCAAGGGCATCTTGATGAAGTCGCGCGGCTTGAGCGAGGAGGCGGCTTACGCGCTCCTGCGCAAGACCGCCATGAACCAGAACCGCAAGATCGCCGACATCGCCCAGAGCCTGGTGACCGCGGCGGGACTGCTGGGGCCGCTGGAGGGCGGATGAGCATGGCCGCTTCGCATGAGATCACCGCCGGCTTCATGCCGCTCTTCGACAGCGTCGTTCTGGTCGCGGCCGGCGAGGTGGGATTTGCCGCGCGCGAGGGCATCGAACTCAAGCTGCATCGCGAGACCTCCTGGGCCAATATCCGCGACCGCATCGCCATCGGCCATTTCGACGTCGCGCACATGCTGGGGCCGATGCCGCTCGCCTGCAGCCTCGGCCTGACGCCGCTTGCCTCCGAGACCATCGTGCCGTTCTCGCTCGGCCTCGGCGGCAATTGTATCACCGTCTCCAACGCCGTTTGGGACGGCATGGCGGCGCATGGCGCGGCGCCCGATCTCGATCCGTCGCGCGCGGGGGCAGCGCTCGGCGCGCTGATACGCGAACGGGCGGCGGCCGGCCGCGAGCCTTTGCGCTTCGCCGTCGTGCATCCGCATTCCGGGCATAATTACGAGCTGCGCTACTGGCTCGCCGCCTGCGGCGTCGATCCCGACCGCGACATCGAGATCGTCATCGTGCCACCGCCCTTCATGACCGACGCGCTGGCCACCGGCCGCATCGACGGCTATTGCGTCGGCGAGCCCTGGAACAGCGCTGCCGTGGCGGCCGGCACCGGCCGCATCGTCACCGTCAAGGCGCTGCTGTGGCGCAACAGCCCGGAAAAGGTGATCGGCGCACGCAGGGCCTGGGCTGAGGAGAATCCCAATGCGCTGGCGGCGTTGCTGAGGGCGCTGCATCACTCCGCCCGCTGGTGCCAGGATCCGGCCAATCGAAGCGAGCTGGCGGCGCTGATGGCCAGGCCTGCTTTCCTTGGGCAGCCTCAGGCGATCCAAATGCCGGCGCTCACCGGACGTCTTCAGCTCGGCGGAGGCGTGGAGCGAAGCGTCGAGGATTTCTTCCTGCCCTTCGACAAGGCGGCCAACTTTCCCTGGAAGAGCCATGCACTGTGGTTCTACACGCAGATGGTGCGCTGGGGACAGTTGCCGCACACGCCGGCGAATCTGGCCGTTGCCCGCGACTGCTACCGGCCCGATCTCTACCGCTCGGCTCTGAAGCCGCTCGGCGTGGCCTTGCCCGGCGCCAACGCCAAGGTCGAGGGGGCCCTGAAGACGGCGACGCCGGTCGGCTCGGCGGGGGCGAGCCTGGTGCTTGGTCCGGACGGATTTTTCGACGGCCAGATCTTCGATCCGGACCGGATCGACGCCTATATCGCCGGCCAGAAACACGTCTGATCATTTGCGCGTCAATCTTGTGCGTTGCACAAAAATTGTGCGGCTGGTCTACGCCATTGATCAATGTTTGACCGCGTCCTTGCCTGGCATGGTCGAAGGCCGGTGCTCTTACCGCGTTGATTTTCCATGAAATTCAGCTGCCGCGTAAAGTTGGCACGCTTCGTGCTTTGAAATAATCGAGCCCCTCGCGGGCAATAGAACAGGCGTCCAAAGGCGGGCGCCACAGGCAAAGCTGCCGCTCAGGTCACCACGCGATCCCGGATGTACGGACGCGAGAGGGCCTGGACGGCAGCTTTTTTCGTTTTGGACCGGAGCCCGACCATGACCGCAAACCTCCCAGCCGCGCCCAGCCAGGACAGTGCTCCCCGGCAGGCGCTCGTCATGTCCACCATCGCCTTCACCGTGTGCTTCGCGGTGTGGACGATCTTTTCCATCATCGGCGTGCGCATCAAGCAGGAGCTTGGGCTCAACGAGACCGAGTTCGGCCTGCTGGTCGGCACGCCGATCCTCACCGGATCGCTGGTGCGCATCGTGCTCGGCGTCTGGACCGATCGCTATGGCGGCCGGCTGGTCTACACCATGACCATGCTCGCGGCGGCGGTCGCGACCTTCCTGCTCGCCTTCGCGCATACCTACGCGCAGATGCTTTTGGCAGCGCTCGGCGTCGGGCTCGCCGGCGGCTCCTTTGCCGTCGGTGTCGCCTATGTCTCGCGCTTCTTCCCGGCCGGCAAACAAGGCACCGCGCTTGGCATCTTCGGCGTCGGCAATGTCGGCGCTGCGGTCACCAAGTTCCTAGCGCCGCTGGTGCTGCTTGCCTGGGGCTGGCAGTCGGTGGCGCTGATCTGGGCGGCGGCGCTGGTCGTCATGGCTACCATCTTCTGGTTCACGACCGGCGACGATCCGGTCATTCGCGAGCGCCGCGCCGGCAAGGCAGAATCCGCGAGGAGCTTCTGGCAGGAATTCGCGCCGATGAAGAACCTGCAGGTCTGGCGCTTCGCCTTCTACTACTTCTTCTGCTTCGGCGCGTTCGTGGCCTTGTCGCTGTGGCTGCCGCGCTATCTGATCGGCGTCTACGGCTTCGGTATCGCCACCGCCGGCATGATCGGCGCCGCCTATTCGATCCCCGCCAGCATCTTCCGCGCCTATGGCGGTGTGTTGTCCGACCGCATCGGCGCCCGCACCGTGCTCTACTGGACCTTCAGCGTCTGTGCCGTCGCGACGCTCGTTCTGTCTCTCCCCTCGGCAGACTATGTCGTGCGCGGCATCAGCGGGCCGATCCCCTTCCACTTCGAGATCGGCCCGCTCGCCTTCATCGCCGTCGCCTCGGTGCTCGGCTTCTTCATGAGCCTCGGCAAGGCCGCCGTCTACAAGCACATCCCGGCCTATTATCCGCAGAGCGTCGGCGCGGTCGGCGGCGTCGTCGGCATGATCGGCGGCCTCGGCGGTTTCATCCTGCCGATCACCTTCGGCGCGCTGAACGACCTGACCGGCGTCTGGTCAAGCTGCTTCATGCTGCTCTTCGTGATCGTCAGCTCGTGCCTCATCTGGATGCACTTCACCATCCGCCGCATGGAGCGCGCCGCCGAGGTCAAGCCTGCGTCTCTCTCCTACGCCGCCGAATAGATTGGAGGCCGACATGACCGAAAAACTCGTCATCATCGGCAACGGCATGGCGCCGGGCAGGATGCTGGAGCACCTGCTGGAGGCCGCGCCCGGCCGCTACGCCGTCACCATCTTCAACGCCGAGCCGCGCGTGAACTACGACCGCATCATGCTGTCGCCGGTGCTGTCGGGCGAGAAGGCGTTCGAGGAGATCGTCATCCATGGCGACGGCTGGTACATCAAGCACGGCATCACCCTCTACAAGGGCCACCGGATCGTCGCGATTGACAGGGAAGCGAAGACCGTCACCTCCGACCATGGCGTGACCGAAAGCTACGACCGGCTGGTCATCGCCACCGGCTCGGTGCCCTTCATCATCCCCGTGCCCGGCAAGGACCTACCCGGCGTGCTCACCTATCGCGACCTCGACGACGTCAACGCCATGCTGCTTGCGGCGCAGTCGCGCGCCAAGGCCATCGTCATCGGCGGCGGCCTGCTCGGGCTCGAGGCAGCCGCCGGCTTGAAGGAACGCGGCATGGACGTCACCGTGCTCCACGTCATGCCGACGCTGATGGAGCGCCAGCTCGATCCAGCCGCCGGCTACCTGCTGCAGAAGGCGGTCGAGGCGCGCGGCATCAAGGTCATGACCAAGGCCAACACCAAGGCCATCGTCGGCAACGGCAAGGTCGAGGGCGTCGAGTTGATGGACGGCACGACCATCCCGGCGACGCTGGTGGTGATGGCGGTCGGCATCCGGCCTAGCACCGCTTTGGCCAAGGAGGCCGGGCTGGCGGTCAATCGCGGCATCGTCGTCGACGACCGCATGCGTACCTCGGATCCGGCGATCATGGCGCTCGGCGAATGCGCGGAAGTCGGCGGCCATGTCTATGGTCTGGTCGCGCCGCTCTACGAGATGGCGCGGGTCGCGGCGGCCG
>JAFKFE010001117.1 GCA_017308345.1 Alphaproteobacteria bacterium
GGCGCGGCTGCTGGACAGCGCCGGCATCTCGGCGCGCTTCGCCATCATCAAGCTGGTGACCGGCGGCTTGCGCATCGGCGTGTCCGCGCGGCTCGCCAAGCAGGCTCTGGCCGATCTGGGCAAGATCGACGTCGCCGAGATCGAGGAGCTCTGGCACGGGCTGACGCCGCCTTACGCCGAGTTGTTCGCCTGGCTGGAAGGGCGGGCGGAAAAGCCTAGGAGCGCGGCGCTCGCGCTGTTCCGGCCGGTCATGCTCTCCAACGCCGTCGACGACGGCGACCTCGAAAAGCTCGACCATACCGCCTATGCGGCGGAGTGGAAGTGGGACGGCATCCGTGTGCAGGCGGTGTGCGAAGGCGGCGTGCGCAGGCTCTATTCGCGCACCGGCGACGACGTGTCCGGCGCCTTTCCGGACCTTGCCTCGGCCATGAACTTCGAAGCGGCGCTCGATGGCGAGCTGCTGGTCGGCGACCCGCGCGAAGCGACCGGAACCTTCTCCGACCTGCAGCAGCGGCTGAACCGCAAGAGCGTCTCGGCCAGGATCCAGCAGAAATATCCGGCCTTCATGCGCTGCTACGACGCGCTGCAGATCGACGGCGAGGATTTGCGCGCGCTGCCCTTCGCGGAACGCCGCAAACACCTTGAAGCGTTTGTGAAAACCCTCGACCCCGGCCGCTTCGACCTCTCGCCGCTGGTCGGGTTTCCCGATTGGGAGGCGTTGGAGCGGCTGCGCCAGGCGCCGCCGCATCCGATCATCGAAGGGGTGATGCTGAAGCGCTGGGATTCGCCCTACCTTGCCGGCCGGCCGAAAGGCCCGTGGTTCAAGTGGAAGCGCGACCCGCACACCATCGACGCGGTGCTGATGTATGCGCAGCGCGGCCACGGCAAGCGCTCCAGCTTCTATTCCGACTACACGTTCGGCGTCTGGTCCGGCCCCGAGGGTTCGGAAGAGCTGGTGCCGGTCGGCAAGGCCTATTTCGGCTTCACCGACGAGGAGCTGAGGGAGATCGACAAATATGTCCGCGACAACACGATCGAGCGTTTCGGGCCGGTACGCTCGGTGCGCGCCGACCGCCGGAACGGCCTGGTGCTGGAAGTGGCGTTCGAGGGCCTCAACCGCTCGACGCGCCACAAATCTGGCGTGGCGATGCGCTTTCCCCGCATCTCGCGGCTGCGCTGGGACAAGCCGGCCGCCGAAGCCGACCGCATCGAGACGCTGCGGGCGCTGCTCGATGGATAGCAGGTTTGACGGCGGCGCTTCCCCCCACCCGCGCCGCGGCGCTACCTCCCCTCGACGGGGAGGTCGGCGCAAAGCGCCGGGTGACGTGCGTCGCCTGTGTCGATAAATACACGCAATCACTGCGCGATCGAAACGCGTATCTCGTAGATATCGACGGACTTGCCCTGCTGGTCGAAGTCGGAGTTGACGGCGATGGTTCCGGCGGCGCCCGGATGCTTGTCCGGGAACTGCACGTCGAACAGATATTCATTGCGCTCGTGACCGACCGCGTAGCGCTTGCGGCCGCAATCGCCGAGATCGCCGAAATTGCAGTCGACCGAAATCTGCGTCTCCTTGCCCTCTTCCGAGCGGGCGACGATGTCGAACATGGCATGCTTGCCGGCAAGCTTCTCCAGCACGCCCTGGCCGACATCGAAGGCAATGGCCGAGCCGGAAGCGCCGGAGCGGATGCGCAGGAACTGGCCGGTGTCGTCCTTCATCACGTCGGCGCCGGCATCGGAGGGCGTGCTGACATGGGTCGGATCGGCGGGCGAGAAGACGGTAATCCAGTTCTTCGACTGATCCGCCTCGCCCGGCTTCAGGGGCGAGCCCGTATCGGCCGGCTGCGATGAATCCTCGCTGTCGAGGGTCGGCGTCGGTTCCGGCGGACCGGTGTCGAGCTGCGCGGCCGTCTTGAAGACCCCGTTCTGGATCGCGAAATAGCCGCCTATGCCGACGGCGGCGAGCAGCGTCGCGACGACGAAGATCGCGGTCAGCGGCAGGCGCCGGCCCCTGATCCGCCGCTCGTCGCGATCGGGCGCGACCTGGGCGCCGTTGCCGACGGGAGCGCCCGGCGAATCATCAAGCGACGGCGCGTCGGGAAGCGCCGTCTCGTCCGGCATGATGTCGGGCACGCGCGGCAGCACGCGCGAACGCGGCAGGTCCGAAGCATCGGGCTGCACCGGGCCGTCGACGGTGATGGAGGGCGACGGCGCGGTCTGCGACGGTGGCCGCGGCGCGTCGACCGATGGCGCGGCCGAGGCGGCCGGAGCATCGACGCGGGGCCCTGGCGCGGCATTGCCGGCCGGCGCGACGTTTTCCGGCGGCAACGTCACATCGGGGACGGCCGGCAGGAATTCGGATTCGATCTCGGCGATCTTGGCCTGCACCGCCTTGCGGCGGCCGATGGCGGCCTCGACCGTGATGTTCGGATTGGCCTGCAGGACGCGGTCCAGCGCCGCAAAGGCGGATCGATAGACCCTCTCGCGGAACGCCCGGTCCTCGGCATTGCCCTTCTCGAAGGCATTGCGGATAGCTTTCTCGATGGGGTCCAAGCGAGCTCCCTCTGCGCGTTCGCCCACAGTTCCCTGATCGTTAGCCGCAGGCGGCCAATCGATCAACGGGCGAGCGGCTGCCTTGCCGGCGTATCCAACGCCATTTCGGCATTTTTTGCTGGAAAATCAACATTTTTCGTCGCGAGCTCTGCGAGCGATCCCGCGGCGGAGCAGCCGGCCTGGATGCCATCACGCGCCACGGCCGCGCCGTTGTGCGGTAACCGTAGATGGGAATTGCCTGCAACGAGGCCGGAATTCACCGCTGCCCATCTTGAATTAGCGAGCGGTTGAGTCTATCACGCAGCCCATTCTGGAAGCCCAACGCTTCCCGGGCCGCTTTAGCTCAGTTGGTAGAGCACATCATTCGTAATGATGGGGTCGCGTGTTCGAGTCACGCAAGCGGCACCAAATTTCTCCACGGGAACCAGACTGTTGCGAGGCCGGGCGTTCGGGCGGTCTGCCCGTGCGCCAACCATAGGTAACGGGGCAGGCAACAAAAAATCACCGGCACAGGCGATCTGCCCCGGAATAAGGGGCTATATCTTTGATCCGTTCGGACCAATGCGTCCGGCAGGACGGACCTCGGTCGATTGTGGGCTGGCGGGCAAATCAGACAGTGTCGCGATCGCGCCGGCTGATAACCCCAAGCCCCCCGCCCATCGGTCGGCGCATGCCCGGCTTGCGGACCTCAAAATCCTAACCACAGGAAGCGAGCCGGGCTTCCATCCGCGTGTCCGCGCCGAGGCGCAAATTGCCGGAAATGCAATGAGGAGTTGGACTGTCTACCACGTCGATTTCGGAGCAGGGGGCAACAGCCCGCGTCTAACCGAGATCGGAAGCGTTGAAGCGGACAATCTGTTGGCAGCGGTCAAGAGGGCACAAGAATTGTGGCCCGATGAAAGGTCCATGACCGTCCGCCCGGCCGGAGAAGACAGCCAATCGTTGCCGCCGCCGGATCCAGAGCGCGGCAACGATTGAACGCAAGGAGCGATCGGACCGCTCGCTTCGGCCCCAAGGCCTCGACACGATCCGGCCATGCATGGAGTACTGCCCGGCGTGTCACGCAAGCGGTATCAATTTTCACGCCTTCCCGGCCTGCACCACGTCATCGGCGCATCTCGGCCATTGTCGGGAATCGCCGTTGGTGGGAGACTCGCCCTGTCAGCATGGGAGGTCGAAATGCCCAATAGTTTCAAGACCGGAGACGTCGTCAGGCTGAAATCCGGAGGTCCGGAAATGACAATCAGCGACGGCGCGGCCTCCGGCATGTATCTGTGCCACTGGTTCAACCGCGAAGGCGACGTCTGGACCCCGCAGCATGCCGGCTTCAAGCCGGACCAGCTGGTAGCGGTCGACAACCAGAGATAGTCGCCGCTTCCGTTCGGGAGCGTTGCGGTCCGGCGCGGCCGGAGCCGATGGATTTGCCGTCTGGCCGAAAAGGACCGACGGATTTTGCTCGTCGCCGCGTTTAACGGCTGAAGCGTGGCCGCCAATGGCCGCGTCAACCGGAGACGAGAGCATGATCCGCCCCACGATATTCGTCGTTGCCCTTGGTTTGCAGACCACGGCCGCGGTCGCCCAGACGACGACGCCCCCTGCCCCCGCGCCGGCCCAGACGCCGGACACCTCGGCTCCGGCCAAGCCTGACCAGACAAAGTCCGGCCTGACGCTGGAAGAGTTCGAGGCGCGCCGGGAAAAGGCGTTCATGCGGGCGGATGCGGACAATGACGGCAAGGTCAGCCTCGCCGAATGGACCGCCTTCCAGACCGAACGCAAGGCCAAGGGCGACCCGGCCAAATCCTTCGCGCGCATGGACACCAACAAGGATGGCTTCGTCGACAAGGTCGAGCTCGACGCGTTTCTGGCCAAGCGCTTCGCCAGGCTCGACAAGAACGGCGACGGGGTGCTCG
This sequence comes from Alphaproteobacteria bacterium, assembly GCA_017308345.1. Taxonomy (GTDB): domain Bacteria; phylum Pseudomonadota; class Alphaproteobacteria; order Rhizobiales; family Rhizobiaceae; genus Mesorhizobium. The sequence goes on from JAFKFE010001117.1 coordinate 4,464, forward strand.
GCGCCGACGAGAGGCCGGGCCACAAAACCGCTCCCAATCAGGGGCAATGACCAAGAGGTTATGCCGCATAATGACAGTCGCGAGCGCCTTGGCTGATGGGCGCCGATCCGGACGAGGAACTGGTGCGCCGCATCGGCGCCGGCGACCCCGCCGCCGTGCAGGCGATGGTGGCGCGCAAGCTGCCGCGCATCCTGGCGCTTGCCGCCCGGATGCTCGGCGACGCGGCGGAGGCCGAGGACGTCGCCCAGGAGACTTTCATGCGCATCTGGCGCCATGCCTCCGGCTGGCGCCACGGACACGCGCGCTTCGATACCTGGATCCACCGCGTCGCGCTCAACCTTTGCCACGACCGGCTGCGGCGACGGCGCGAACGGACGATGGACGAGTTGCCGGAGGTGGCCGACGAGGCGCCGCTTCCCGATGCCTTGCCGGGCGACGAGGAACGGCGGGTGCGGCAGGCCCTGCAGCGTATCGCGCCGCGACAGCGCGAGGCGATCGTGCTGGTCTACTACCAGGAGCTGTCCAACATCGAGGCCGCCAGCGCCATGCAGGTCAGCGTCGATGCGCTGGAAAGCCTGCTCGCGCGCGGCCGGCGCGCCTTGCAAGCCATGCTGGTCGGAGACGATGACGATGACTGAGACAGCGAGGAAACGGCCTGCCTTGCGAGTAAGAACGTGGGGGGCCACGCCGGAACGGCGGAAGGGGGAACGAGATGGCCGATGAGAGAAAGATAAATGCCGGGCGTTTCGCCGCGCTGGCGGATGCCTATGGCGGCGCGTTGCACCGCTGGCCGCAGGTCGAGCAGCCCGGCGCGATGCTGTTTGCCGAGACCGCTGAGGGCCGCGCCATCCTGAGGCGTGCCGGTAGGCTCGACGCCATCCTCGACCGGCATCGCGCCGAGGCGCCGGGCTCCGCGCTCCATCGCGCGATCGTCGCCGGGGCGACGGCAGGCGTCAGGCAAGGCCGCCGGCGGCGGTACTGGTGGCTGGGCTTCGGGCTTGC
>JAFKFE010001118.1 GCA_017308345.1 Alphaproteobacteria bacterium
TCCTTACCGAAATGCATATGGACGAGGCGACCATCGCCGTTGCCCTGCTGCATGACACGATCGAGGACACGACCGCGACCCGGGCCGAGATCGACGAACTCTTCGGTCCTGAAATGGGCAAGCTGGTCGAAGGGCTCACCAAGCTGAAGAAGCTCGACCTCGTTTCGAAGAAAGCCGAGCAGGCGGAGAATCTGCGCAAGCTCCTGCTCGCGATCTCCGAGGATATTCGCGTACTTCTGGTCAAGCTCGCCGACCGACTGCACAACATGCGAACGCTCGACCACATGCCCGAGTCCAAGCGCTTGCGCATCGCCGAGGAGACGATGGACATCTATGCGCCCTTGGCCGGGCGCATGGGCATGCAGGGCATGCGCGAGGAGCTGGAGGAGATCGCCTTCCGCTACATCAATCCGGAGGCTTATCGCGCCGTCACCGCGCGGCTGGCCGAGATTTTCGAGCGCAACAAGGGCGTGCTGCAGGAGATCGAGACGGCGCTTTCGGGCCTGTTCGAGAAACACGCCATCAAGGCCAGCGTGAAGAGCCGGCAGAAGAAGCCGTGGTCGGTGTTCCGCAAGATGGAGGCCAAGGCGCTCTCCTTCGAGCAGCTCTCCGACATTTTCGGCTTCCGCGTCGTGGTCGATACGGTCGACGACTGCTACCGCGCGCTCGGCGCTATCCACACCACCTGGTCGATGGTGCCCGGCCGCTTCAAGGACTATATCTCGACGCCCAAGCAGAACGACTACCGTTCCATCCACACCACCATCGTCGGCCCGTCGCGCCAGCGCGTCGAACTGCAGATCCGCACCAAGGAGATGAACAAGATCGCCGAATACGGCGTCGCCGCGCATTCGATCTACAAGGATAGCGGCGGCAAGATGAACGGCGCCGGCCACGCCATCTCCAAGGAGACCAATGCCTATGCCTGGCTCAGGCGCACAATCGAGCAACTGGCCGAGGGCGACAATCCGGAGGATTTCCTCGAGAATACCAAGCTGGAGCTGTTCCAGGACCAGGTCTTCTGCTTCACGCCCAAGGGCATGCTGATCGCGCTGCCGCGCGGCGCCACGCCCATCGACTTCGCCTATGCCGTCCACACCGATGTCGGCGACACCTGCGTCGGCGCCAAGGTCAATGGCCGCATCATGCCGTTGATGACGGAACTGAAGAATGGCGACGAGGTCGAGATCATCCGCTCCAAGGCGCAGGTGCCGCCTGCCGCCTGGGAATCGGTCGTGGTCACCGGCAAGGCGCGCGCCGCCATCCGCCGCGCCACCAAGAACGCGATCCGCAAGCAATATTCCGGCCTCGGCGCCCGCATCCTGGAACGCGCCTTCGAGCGTGCAGGCAAGACCTTCACCAAGGAGAGCCTGAAGCCGGTGCTGCACCGGCTGGCGCGCAAGGATATCGAGGACGTTCTGGCCTCGGTCGGCCGTGGCGAGCTCAGCTCCACCGACGTCATGAAGGCGGTCTTCCCCGACTATAAGGACGAGCGCGTCACGGTCACGCCGCCCAAGCAGCGCGAGCAGGGCTGGTCGCAGATCCGCAACGCCGCCGGCATGCTGTTCCAGATGCCCGGTACCCGCGCCGCGCGCAAGGACAAGAGCCAGCCGCGTGACGGCGCTGTGCCGATCCGCGGCGTGCGCGGCGACCTGCCGGTACGCTTCGCGCCGGAAGGCGCGGTTCCCGGCGACCGCATCGTCGGCATCATCCAGCCGGGAACCGGCATCACCATCTATCCGATCCAGTCGCCGGCGCTGCAGGCCTTCGATGACCAGCCCGAGCGCTGGATCGACGTGCGCTGGGACATCGACGAGCGCACCAAGGAACGTTTCCCCGCGCGTATCTCGGTCACCGCCATCAATGCGCCGGGGTCGCTGGCCGACATCGCCCAGGTCGTGGCCTCCAACGACGCCAACATCCACACGCTGTCGATGATACGCACGGCGCCCGACTTCACCGAGATGCTGATCGACCTCGAGGTCTGGGACCTGAAGCATCTCAACCGGCTGCTGTCGCAGCTCAAGGACAATTCGAGCGTCAGCGATGCGCGGCGCGTCAATGGGTGAATAGTGAATAGTGAATAGTGAATAGTGAATAGTGAAAGAAAGCGTTCTCTCGCCCCCCCCGCCACCATCACTACCCACTACCCACCTTTCGCCTTGGACACATGGAGCGAACAATGAACACCGACGAAGTGCTGGACATTTTCCGCGAGGCCGGCGCCGTTCTCGAAGGTCATTTCATCCTGACGTCCGGCCTGCGCAGCCCGATCTTCCTGCAGAAGGCGCGCGTCTTCATGCATGCCGACAAGACCGAACGCCTGTGCAAGGCGCTGGCCGGGAAAATCCGGGAAAGCGTGCCGGGCAGGATCGACTATGTCGTCGGCCCTGCCATCGGCGGCCTGATCCCGGCCTATGAGACCTCGCGGCATCTGGGTGTCCCGGCGATCTGGGTCGAGCGGGAAGGCGGCGAATTCAGGCTCCGCCGCTTCGAGATCGCCAAGGGCTCGCGTGTCGTCATCGTCGAGGACATCGTCACCACCGGCCTGTCGATCCGCGAGACCATCGAGTGCCTGCGCGAACTCGGCGCCGAGGTGGTGGCAGCCGCCTGCATCATCGACCGCTCGGCCGGCAAGACCGATGTCGGCGTGCCGCTGATCGCGCTCGCCGAATATGAGGTGCCGGCCTATCCCGCCGACCGCCTGCCGCCGGAACTTGCCGCCATTCCGGCCGTCAAGCCCGGAAGCCGCAACATCTGACTGCGTAGTGCATGAAAACAAGCACTTGGGCGTATCGCTTGAATCTCTTTCCCAAAAGATACGCGCCAAGGTGGCGATGATCGCCGGCATTGACCATGATGATGTCGGTCTGTTTCCGCGATCCGGACGGCAATCTGGTCGAGATCAGCGAGTATCCGCTCACCTGAGATCGAGCCGCATGGCGCAACGCTGGTCCAGCGCCATGCCGTGCTCGGCCTCGTCGCCGAGCAGGCTTGCCAGCCTTTCGTCGATCTCAGCGCCTTCCAGGACACGAAATCCGAACTTGCGATAGAAGGGCGCGTTCCAGGCGACGGCGCGAAACGTGGTCAGCGTCACCGCGGCCAGGCCGCGCCGCCTGGCGTCCGCGACCGCCCGTCCAAGCAATGCGCGGCCAATGCCTTGGCCCTGCCGGTCGAGGCTCACGTCCAATTCCCAGATATGCAGCGTATCGCCCTCGATCCCGGCGCTCAGGAATCCGACCGGCCGGTCCCGATCGTCGGCGCCGATCCAACATGCGCCGTCGGCGATCAGCGCGCGGTGCCGTTGCGCGCTGACATTGTCTCCATCGGCGAGCCACGCCAGTTCGGGTATGGCACGAAACGCCAGTCCGGCGGATTGCTCGATCCCCGGCAGGGCCTCGGCATCCTCGGCCCGCGCCGGTCGAATGGTGATCATCGGCTTGGTATCCCGGTTGTTTTCCTCAGTTTCGCCAGAATGAGGCTGTTGTTACAGCCTGCGGCAGACAATCGCGGTGGCGTTTCGTTGTTGCGGGGCCTGGCCGTCGCTATATCAAAGTCTTGTTGCCTTTCTGCGCCCTGGAAGCGCAAGATATGTTGGCGCGACCCGGTGGGCAGGGGCAGCGCGTGTTGGACCGGGAACTGGAACAGAGTGCTTTTTCGACGCCGAGAGCCTGATGGCCTCCTGGAGCGGGTGCGTACTTATCTTTGGCCGCGCCGCTCGTTCTCGCGTTCCGTTCAATACTTCTCCAAGCGCATTCTCAGGCTGAAGGCGACGCCGCATTCCGTGGCCGCCGGCGTTGCCGCGGGCGTGTTTGCTTCCTTTTTCCCGCTGGGCATCCATTTCGTCGTTGCCGCCGTGCTTTGCTGGGTGATTGCCGGCAATCTGGTCGCGGCGGCGCTCGGCGCCGTGTTTTTCGGCAATCCGCTGACCTCCCCGCTGCTGTGGGGCGCGTCCTGGGAAACCGGCAAGCTGCTCCTGCATGAGCGCCTGCCGAAGCACGGGCCGCCCGAGCATCTCGGCGAGATGATGCACAAGCTGTCTTTCGCCAGGCTCTGGCACCCCGTCCTTGAGCCGATGCTGATCGGCGCGGTGTTGCTCGGCCTGGCCTTCGGGCTCGTGTTCTACGCCGTCACGCGCTGGGGCATGACGGTGTTCCGCGAGCAGCGCAAGAAGCGCATGGCCGAGCGTGCGGAGAAGAAATCGCCGCAGGGCGGGCGGGAATTGCCCGCGCAATGATCATCGGCATCGGCAGCGACCTGATCGACATCAGACGCATCGAGAAATCGCTGGAGCGGCACGGCCAGCGCTTCGTCCAGCGCATCTACACCGAGGTCGAGCAGTCCAAGTCGGACAGGCGTGCCGCCCGCGCGGCGTCCTATGCCAAGCGCTTCGCCGCCAAGGAGGCTTGCGCCAAGGCGCTGGGCACCGGCATGGCCGAGGGCGTGTTCTGGCGCGACATGGGCGTCATCAACCTGCCGAGCGGCGCGCCGACCATGGCGCTGACCGGCGGCGCCGCGGCCAGGCTGGAGAAAATCCTGCCGAAAGGCCATCGGGCGCTGATCCATCTCACCATCACCGATGATTTCCCGCTTGCTCAAGCCTTTGTGATCATCGAGGCAGTGCCCGCCGAACAAGCGCCACATTGATTCCATCTGACCACGGACGGCATGACGTTGCTCAGCGCGCGCCGAGACTCTATACCAACATCGCACAATCGAGGACGACATGAGCGTGGCTGAAAAATCGCAGAAGAAATCCGGCGGGCTTGGTGAAACCTTCTCCGTCATCATCCAGGCTCTGCTGCTCGCGCTCGTCATCCGCACGCTGCTCTTCCAGCCTTTCTCCATCCCGTCCGGCTCGATGCGGCCGACGCTGCTCGAAGGCGACTATCTCTTCGTCACCAAATGGGCCTACGGCTATTCGCGCTATTCGCTGCCGTTCGGTCCCGATCTCTTCTCCGGCCGCATCTGGGGCTCTGAGCCCAAGCGCGGCGACGTGGTGGTGTTCAAGTTCCCGCCGGACCCGTCGGTCGACTACATCAAGCGCGTCGTCGGCCTGCCCGGAGACAGGATCCAGATGAAGAACGGCCAGCTCTTCATCAACGACGTCGGCGTGCCGCGCGTTAAGACCGGCCAGATCGAAAATCCCGACATCACCGAAGTGCCTCAGCCGGTCGACGTCTATCGCGAGACCCTGCCGAACGGCGTCAGCTACGACACGCTCGACCTGACGCCGAATTCGATCGGCGACAACACGCGAGAGTTCGACGTTCCGCCCGGCCACTATTTCATGATGGGCGACAATCGCGACAATTCCTCCGACAGCCGCTTCACCGTCGGCTTCGTTCCCGCCGAAAACCTGGTCGGCCGCGCCAATCTCATCTTCTTCTCGATCGCCGGCAAGGCGAGCCCGCTCGAGATCTGGAAGTGGCCGTCCCTGATGCGCGCCGGCCGCC
>JAFKFE010001119.1 GCA_017308345.1 Alphaproteobacteria bacterium
ACTGCGCGACCTGACCAAGGCTGAATGGAAGCCGCTGCGGCGCAAGATGTCGATGATGTTCCAGGATCCGGTCGGCTCGCTGTCGCCGCGGCTCAGCGTGCGCTCGCTGCTGGCGGAACCGTTCGCCATCCACGGCCTGTCCGGCCGCGGCCTCGACGCCGAGGTCGAGCGGCTGCTTGCCCTGGTCGGGCTGCCGCGCGACTTCGCCGAGCGCTATCCGCACCAGCTCTCCGGCGGCCAGGCGCGCCGGGTCGGCGTCGCGAGGGCGGTGGCGCTCGATCCGGTGCTGATCATCGCCGACGAGCCGACCGCCGGGCTCGACGTCTCGATCCAGGGCGAGGTGCTCAACCTGCTCAACGACCTGCGCGACCGCATGGGCCTGTCGATGCTCATCATCACGCACAACCTGCACGTCGTGCGGCAGATCGCCGATCGGATGGCGGTGATGTATCTCGGACGCTTCGTCGAGGAAGGCGATACGGAAGCGATCTTCCAAGCGCCGCATCATCCTTACACGGCCGCGCTGCTTTCCGCGAACCCCGAGCCAGATCCGGACAAGATCCACAACCGCATCGCGCTTCCCGCCGAAGTGCCGTCGCTGCTGGACCGCCCCCCGGGATGCGAGTTCCATACGCGCTGCCCGTTCGCGCAAGCCATCTGCCGAACGCAAGCCCCCGCTCCGTCCGCGGTCGGCTCGAGCCGGCTGACCTGTCACTTCCCGCTCAATGCCGGCCCAAGCGCCGTCGAGGCCATCGCCGCAAGTTAAAGAAGGTCCGTCCGATGAAAGACATCCGCGTGGTCACCGATTTCCCGCGCAAGGTGCGCGAGATCGAGAACCTTTGGATCCCGATGCCGGACGGCGTGAAGCTCGCCGCCCGCATCTGGCTGCCGGAGGACGCTGAGGCCGATCCGGTGCCGGCCATCCTCGAATACCTTCCCTATCGCAAGCGCGACGGGACCGTGGAGCGCGATGCGCTGACCCATCCCTACTTCGCCGGCCACGGCTATGCCGGCGTGCGTGTCGATATGCGCGGCACCGGCGACAGCGAAGGCGTGTGCAAGGGCGAATATCTGAGGCAGGAACAGGACGACTGCCTCGCCGTCATCGATTGGCTGGCGAAGCAGCCCTGGTGCTCGGGCTCGGTCGGCATGATCGGCATCAGCTGGGGCGGCTTCAACGGGCTCCAGGTCGCGGCCCGCCGTCCGCCGGCGCTGAAGGCCGTCATCTCGCTCTGCTCCACCGACGACCGCTACAATGACGACGTCCATTATCTCGGCGGCGCGCAGATGTGCGACAACCTGATGTGGGGCACCACCGCCTGGGCAATCGCCATGACGCCGCCCGATCCGCTGATCGTCGGCGACCGCTGGCGCCAGATGTGGGAGGGTCGCCTCAATGGCAACGGCATCTGGATGCAGGACTGGTTCGAGCATCAGCGCCGCGACGACTTCTACAAGCACGGTTCGATCTGCGAGGACTATGCCGACGTCGAGATACCGGTCTACGCGGTCGGCGGCTGGGCGGACGGTTATCCGAACCCGATCTTCCGCATGCTTGAACACCTGCCAGGTGTGCGCAAAGGACTGATCGGGCCGTGGGGCCACAAATACCCGCACTTCGCCATGCCGGGGCCGCGCATGGGTTTCCTCAAGGAATGCCTGCGCTGGTGGGACCAGTATCTCAAGGGCATCGACACCGGCATCGCCGGCGAGCCGATGTTGCGCGCCTGGATGCAGGAACCGGCGCCGCCGGCCGCGATCTATGACGAACGCCCCGGCCGCTGGATCGCCGAGCTGTCCTGGCCGGGTCCCGGCGTCGGCGAGCGCTCGCTCGCCTTGTCGCCAGGCCGCCTTGCCGAAGACGCCGGCAGCGACGACGTGCTGACGATCCGTTCGCCAATGACGGCGGGGCTCTCGTCGGGCGCGTGGTGCGGCTACGGCGTCCTGCCGACCTTGCCGATCGACCAGCGCATGGAAGCCGGCAACGCGCTCGTCTTTGAAACCGAGCCGTTGGAGGAAGCCGTGGAGATCCTCGGTTTCCCGGAGTTCGAAGTGAAGCTCGCCTCCGACAAGCCGGTCGCGCTGATGTCCGCGACCCTGTCGCTCGTGCTGGAAGACGGCGCGGCCTCGCGCGTCAGCTACGGCATCCTCAACCTCACGCATCGGCATGACGATCTCGATCTCAAGCCGATGACACCGGGCGAAGTCGAAACGGTGCGCTTCAAATTGCGCTGTTGCGGCCAGCGCTTCGAGAAGGGTCAGCGCATCCGGCTTGCCATTGCAACGGCGCATTGGCCGATCGTCTTTCCCGGGCCGGAGAACGCGACATTGTCGATCCATTGCGCCGGCAGCAGGCTGGTCCTTCCGGTACGCAAGCCGCAGCCACTCGATGCAACGCTTGCGGCATTCAAGGGACCGGAAAGCGCCACGCCGATGGCGCAGGAAGTGATCAAGGCCGGCGAACCTTTCCGGCGCGAGGTGAGCACGGACCAGATCACTGGGGAATCCACCTACACCATCGTCAGTGACGCGGGGACGGTGCGCCACCCCCACACCGGCATGACCCTGTCGCAGAGACAGACCGAGATCTTCGTCGTCCATCCGGACGATCCGAACTCGGCGCGGGGAACCGTGACATGGGACAAGACCTATTCGCGCGGCGACTGGAAGGCCGGCGTTTCGGTTTCAGCCACGGTGCGCGCGCTGCGCGACGTCTGGCGCATGGAAACGCATCTCATCGCGCGCGCCGGTGACGAGGTCGTGGTCGATCGCGAAGAGGTCAAGGAATTTCCACGCGATCTGAATTGATGTGGTCGCGGGTGGCGGGCATCTTCAGCCAGGGTTTTTCGGGAGCATCTTCTCGGCAAAGGCCTCGACCTCTCCCGCGCGAGGTTCCTTGCCGGTGTGCGTGAGCAGGTAGGCCGGCGTCAGGAACAGACGGTTGCTTACCGGCTCGACGATCTCGAGCGAGTAGTAGCCGATCTGCGTGAAGTACAGCACGCGCGCCCGCACGAACGCTTCCGTGTCGGCATAGCCGTGCCGTGAAAACATCGCCCTGATGGCGTCGACCCGCGTATCGTCCTCCTCGTTGACCACCCGGTGCACATCGGCGGACTGGCGCGACCAGGCGCGCACGGCGAAATCCAGTCGCGGATTGAACAGCGATTCATCCAGCCAGCATTCGAAGACATTGAGCACTGCCTGCGTGACCGACACCGCTGGCCGGCCGGCCTGCTCGACGATGAAACGGGTGTTGTTGCTTCGCCAATAGTCGAGGAGCTGATCCAGCAGATCCTGGCGGCTCTTGAAGTACCAGTAGAAGCTGGACCGGGAGACGTTGAGTTTCTGCCCGAGCGCAAGGACGCGCACCGCCTCTACGCCCTCGGAGATCAGCGTCTCCAGCGCGAGCTTCATCCAGTCCTCGCGCGTCACCTTGGTGTTGCCGATCAGGCCGGATCGCCGCACGACTTCATCAGCATTGGAATCAGAGAGCATAGCGGACCGGCCAAGATTGAACGCCGGCTAGATAGACCTGAAACCACCCCGCTACAATACTTGCGCTTGTTCGAGCCATTCCCAAAGATACGGAGCAAGGCCCCGGTCGACATGGAGACGCGCCCGATCCGGATTGCCGAACCGGTAGAACAGAACGCCGACGCCGGCAAAAAGGATCGAAGCCGAGCGGCTTGCCGCTCCTGGATCGAGCGCCGTGCCCCTGGCGATCAGGCGGTCCAGGTCCGGCCCCTCGATCTCGAACACATGCAGTCCGGCATCCATGACCGTGACCGCGAAACCGGCCGCGTGCCAGCCGGCCGCGATGGGGAACGGCTGTTCGCCGACCGCAAGAAGGCGGTCGCGCGCGATCCGAACCATGTATTTGTCGCCAATGGCGATTGCGCCGGCTCCGACGCCCTCGCCGGCAAGCCCCGAAGCCTTCGACCAGGCCGCGAGGTCGCCGCTGACCAGAAGCTGGTTCAGCCCGCCAAGCGTGCTCACGCTGACACCGCCTTTGCTGAGCGTCGCGGTGGCCCAGTCGGGCGCCGCCGGCCACTTTTCGGCAAGGTTACGCATGGAGCCGCCTCCCTTCCGGATCGAAGGCGCAGGGCGCGACGATCGTCGCCTGTCGGACAACGCCGAGATGCTGAACGTCGATTGTTTCGCCATGCCGCGCGGCGCCGCGTTCGATGAGCGCCAGGGCGACCGGGCGTCCCAGGGTCGGGCTCTGATAACTGGAGGTGACGAAGCCGATGCTTCTGAGCCGGCCCTCGCGCTTCTCCACGCCATGCGCGCCGGTCGCCAGCGGCGCCCCGCCTTCGCGCAGCGCAAGGCCGACGAGCTGATTGCGATCCGTGCCGTTGCCCGCTTCGGTGAAAAGCGAGCGCCGGCCGACGAACTCGCCTGTACGTTTGGTCCGTGGCCCTGCGACGCCCAGGTCGTGCGGCATGACGTTGCCGTCGGTGTCCTTGCCGATGACGATATATCCCTTCTCGGCGCGCAGGATCATCAGCGATTCCAGCCCGAGCAGCACGGCGTCGAAGGCGCGGCCCTCCTGCTGCATCCTCGCCCACAGTGCCTCCGCCCTGTCGGCGCGGATGGAGATTTCGTAGCTTCGGTCGCCGGTGAAGGAGACCCTGGCGATGCGCACCTCGTCGCCGGCGAAGCGGCCGGCGGCGACAGCCATGTGCGGCAGGCTGGCATCGTCCAGCGCCACTCCCAGGTCGAGCGCTTCCATCAGCCCGCGCGCGTTCGGACCCGACACGGTCAATGTCGCGTATTGCGCGGTGGCGTTGTGGATATAGACCGCCTCGCGGCCGAAGCGGTCCTGCCGCCATTCTTCGAGGCGCGCGTGGACCGCGGCGACATGCGACGACGAGCACGACACGATGAAGCGATGCTCGTCCAGGCGGACCAGCACGCCGTCATCGAAGACGACGCCGTTTTCCGACAGCATGAAGCCGTAGCGGCAACGGCCCGGCTTCAAGGTCGACATGGTGTTGTAATAGATGAAGTCGACAAATTCGGCCGCGCGCGGGCCGATCACCTCGATCTTGCCCAGCGTCGAGCCGTCGAAGAGCGCGACCGACTGCCGGGCGCGCCGCGCCTCCTCCTGGATCGAGGCGCCGGCTTCACCGCCGCCATAATAGGCAGGCCTCAGCCAGCCGCCATATTCCTGGAACACGCCGCCGGCGGCGCGATGGTTTGCCTCCAGCGGCAGCCGGCGAACCGGATTGTGCATGCTTCCCCGGCGCGAACCGACCAGGCTGGCAAACGGGACAGGCGTGAATGGCGGCCTATAGGTCGTGGTGCCGACCTCGGGGATGCCGCGCCCGGTGATGTCCGCCAGCAGCGCCAGGCCGTTCAGGTTCGAGGTCTTGCCCTGGTCGGTCGCCATGCCGAGCGTGGTGTAGCGCTTCAGATGCTCGACCGAGACGAAG
>JAFKFE010001120.1 GCA_017308345.1 Alphaproteobacteria bacterium
GTTCATGGATATCGTCGCCTCGTCGGCGCCCTCGACCGGCTATTGCAACACCATGGGCACCGCCACCACGATGAATTCGCTGGCCGAGGCGCTCGGCATGCAGCTGCCGGGTTCGGCCGCCATCCCCGCGCCCTATCGCGAGCGCGGCCAGATCGCCTACGAGACGGGCAAGCGCATCGTCGACATGGTGCATGAGGACTTGAAGCCCTCCGACATCATGACGCGCAAGGCCTTCGAGAACGCCATCGTCGTCAATTCGGCGATCGGCGGCTCCACCAACGCGCCGATCCACCTCAACGCGATCGCCCGCCATCTCGGCGTGCCGCTCGACAATGACGACTGGCAGAAGATCGGCCTCGACATCCCGCTTCTCGTCAACCTGCAGCCGACGGGCGAGTATCTCGGCGAGGATTATCACCACGCCGGCGGCGTGCCGGCGGTCGTCGCCGAACTGATGAAGGGCGGCCTGTTGCCCCATCCCGACGCCATCACCGCCAACGGCAAGACGATGGGCGACAATTGCAGGGACGCCGTCAACGAGAACCCGCAGGTGATCAGCAGCGTCGCCAAGCCGCTCAAGGCCAATGCCGGTTTCATCAACCTCAAGGGCAACCTGTTCGATTCCGCCATCATGAAGACCAGCGGCATCTCGACTGAATTCCGCCAGCGCTACCTCTCCAACCCGAACGACCCAGAGGCTTTCGAAGGCAACGCCATGGTCTTCGACGGACCGGAGGATTACCACGCCCGCATCGACGACCCGGCGCAGGGCATCGACGAGCACACCATCCTGTTCATGCGCGGCGCGGGTCCTGTCGGCTATCCGGGCGGCGCCGAGGTGGTCAACATGCAGCCGCCGGCCTACCTCATCAAGAAGGGCATCCATTCGCTGGCCTGCATCGGCGACGGCCGCCAGTCCGGCACCTCCGGCTCGCCCTCGATCCTCAACGCCTCGCCGGAAGCCGCGATCGGCGGCGGCCTTGCGTTGCTCAAGACCGGCGACCGCGTGCGCATCGACCTGAAGAAGGGCACCGCCAACATCCTCGTCAGCGACGAGGAGATCGCCAAGCGGCGCGCCGCGCTGCAGGCCGATGGCGGCTATCACTATCCCAAGCACCAGACGCCCTGGCAGGAGATCCAGCGCGGCATGGTCGACCAGTTCTCGGCCGGCATGGTGCTGAAGCCGGCGGTGAAGTATCAGGACGTCGCGCACACAAGCGGCGTGCCGCGCGACAATCACTGACCGTCTTCGGCCCACGCGAAATCCGAAATGCTGGCCGTTTGGCCAGCATTCTCGATCAATGCTGATTGTCGTGGCAGGCTGCGCGCCGATATGATGGTCGGCGGGCGGCTTCCGATAGCCGATTAGACCGGCTTCGCACCAGAGGATGGAGCAATGGCGGTGAGAGCGGACAGCCGCCCCGCCTTTCGGATGACCGGTATCTGATACTGCTTCTTCATAACGCCTTGCCCCCGATAACCCCTGTTCGCTTGCCGCCGTCGAAGCCGATTGTCGGTCCAGACCGGTACGGTATCACGCTTGCGATCAGTTTCCGTTATTTCTGGACGAAATCAAGAGGCTGCCACGATCGATCCCTGCGAGGCTTAAGCCGGCGATGGCACAGGCTGAACCCAATGAGAAGACCCCGCTCGACGTCGCTGTCGTCGGCGGCGGCATGGCCGGCCTGTTTGTGGCATGGCGACTGCTCTCCGAGGCGCCGTCGGCGCGGCTTGCCGTCTTCGAATCCACGAACCGTGTCGGTGGCCGCGCTTCCACGGTTTGCTTTCCGGGTGAGCCGGGCTTCGGCATCGATCTTGGCGCGATGACGCTGCTGCCGCAGCATCGCCTGCTGCGAAAGCTGTCGGCCGCCATGGGCGTGACCATGACCCATCCGGTTGTCGTCACCGAGGCCAACAGGCTGCATCTGCGCGGCAGGAGTCTCGCCTACGGAGAGATTTCACGCTTTGCCCCGCGTCGTCTGTTCGCATACCGGCTGTCGCGCCGCCTGCAGGCAAAGGGCCCGTCCCGCCTGTTGCGAAAGGCGGCCGCCGAAATCGTCCCGGGCTCCGAGACATACGGCAGCGACGAATGGAACGCGGCGTCGGGCCACATCTACCGCGGCCGCAAGCTGATCGACTGGTTCACCTGGGAAGCCCTGTCGACCGTGCTCGAGCCCGACGAGATGGCTTTCGCGGAAGACGCCGTTGGATATTCGCTGCTGGTCCATGGACCCAATGCCGCCGAGACATTCAAGCTTGCGCTTGGCGAGTTGAGCGGCGGCCGTTCCTACCTCGCGCCTGATGGCGGGTTCCAACCGATCGCCCGGCGGATTGCCGAGCGGATCGCCGATCGTGGAGGAGCCGTCAAAACGGATCACACCGTCGTCTCTATCGCGCCGTCAGCGCAAGGGTTGGCGTTGTCGATCGCCGGTGAAGGCGGCGGCCTTGAGGTCGAAGCGCGCAAGGTCGTGCTGGCATTGCCCGCGCTGCCGCTGCAAGCCCTGGTCGACCGGTCGCGACCGTTCTTCGGACTGCGCGTTGATGAAGATATCGGTCGAGCAAAGCCCTGGCCGATGCTGACGCTCGCCGTGTGCTATCCGGACCCCTGGTGGGAAAGACTGGGCATCACGGGCGGTCATAGCGTCACCGACTTGCCGGCCCGCCAGATTTGGCATTTTGCCCGGCCGGCCGCCGGTGACGGCTCGGTTCGCCGTGGGGTGGCCGTCGCCTATTGCGATGGCCCTCATATCGACTACTGGAAGGGATTGTTGCCGCGGCTCGATCCCCGCGCGGGCTTCGCGTCGCTGCCGCGGGAGCATCCGGCGCTGGAAGCGTTCCACGGGCAGATGCTCGAAGTCTGCCGGCCGTCAGGCGTCCAACCGAAGCCGATAGGCGGATTTGCGCAGGACTGGGGGGCGCCTGCCTATGGCGGCGCCTCTCATGTGTGGAGCCGTGGCATCGACATCACGACCGCCGCCCAAAGCACGCGTACGCTGGCGCCGAACGTCCATCTCTGCGGCGAGGCATGGTCCAACAATCATGGCTGGATCGAAGGGGCACTGGAGAGCGCGGAGGATCTCCTGCAGCAGGAGTTCGGCCTCGCAAATTGGCTTGCCTGAGACCGCGCTTGCCGGAGGGGCGATGCAAAGCCGTGCACGACCCCCATATGAATGCGGTATCGGATGGAAAGGACCATCATGGCGAAACGGCGCTCTTCGCTCGGCTTCCTCGGCATGTTCGGTCGTTCCGGCGACTTGCGCCAGCTGGACGACGCATTGCGCAAGGCCGACCTGCACCCGGCTTTGGTGCCGGAGGGGGTGAAACTCACCATCGTCAACCTGATGAATGACCGCTGGCCGGACGAGCCGCCGGCGGATGCCTATGCGTCGGTGGCGCAACTGTGCGGCTATTGCGTCGCCGGGCCCCAGGTGTTCGAGCAGGCCAACGGCCGTGAGCCGACCCTGGCGGTCGAGCGCCGCATCGAGGCGGCGCTGGAGGCCGGCGACAGTTTCGACGCGCGGATCGTGCTGATGACGCTGCACGCCAAGCTGATCAACGCCGAAGTCGTCGAGCGCTATGGGCTCAGCGCGGAGTGAAAGACAGGAGCGGCAATCCTAGCCGCCCATGCCGCTGCGCGGCAGCTTGATCATCTCGCCGAAGCGGGCGCGCAATTTGTCATCGAGCAGGCGCGAGACGTGGCGCGGGAAGCGTTCGGCAAGCACGCGCTTCTTCTCCGCGATCGCCCGCGACAGGATGTCGGGCCGGCCCTTTTCATTCCATTCCTTGGGCGAGAACCGGTCGCCGACGGCGGGATAGAAATACTCGGTCTGCATCAGCTTCAGCGTCTGATCGTTGCCGAGATAGTGCCCGGGGCCCTTGAGGCAGACCTCGGCGATGGTGTCGATCGACAGGGCGTCGTCGGTCACCTCGATGCCGCGCACGCAACGCAGGCAGTGGCCCAGCATGTCGTTGTCGATGATCAGGCTTTCGAGGCAGAAGCCGAGCAGCGAGGCATGCATGCCGGCAGATTCATAGACCAGGTTCAGGCCGGACAAGCCCGCCATGACATTGGTGATGCCCTTCTCGTAGCCGGCCTGGATGTCGGGCAGCTTGGAGTCGGTCATGCCGGCGGCCGAGCCGCCGGGCAGGTCGTAATATTGCGCCATCTGCGCGCAGGCCGCGGTCAGCACCGACTGCTCGGCCGAGCCGCCGGACATGGCGCCGGTCCTGAGGTCGGAAACGAAGGGCCAGGTGCCGAAGATCGCCGGATGTCCGGGCTTGATGGCATTGACATAGACCAGGCCCATCAGCACTTCCGCCACCGCCTGCACGACGGCGCCGGCAATCGCCGCCGGCGCGGTGGCGCCGGCCTGGCCGGCCGACAGAAGCAGGATCGGAATGCCGCCTTCGACGCAGGCTTCCAGCACGCCGCAGGCATCCTCGGCGAATTTCATCGGCGGCACGACGAAGCAGTTCGAGTTCGACACGAACGGCCGCGCCCGGAAATTCTCCTCGCCACCGGCGATCGCATAGAGCATCTCCAGCGCCGGCTTGACGTTTTCGCGCACGGTGAACGACGTGCCGACATGCTTGGACGTTCCCATCACGCAGGCATAGAGCGTGTTGAAGTCCATATCGAGCGGGTCGGGAATGTCGCGCGGCACCATGGTGCGCTGGAAGAAATGGATGTTGTCCAGCCCATCGACGAGACGGGCGGCGTCGTAGAGATCCTGCAGCAGCGATTCGCGGTATTCGCGCTTCTCGACATCGACCAGATGCACCGCCGCGCCCGCCGTGCCGAAATGCACGCGTTTGCCCTGGATCAGCATGTCGTGCTTCGGATCCTGGCCATGGAGGGTGAAGTTGCGCGCGGCCTTCTTGATCGTGTCCAGCACCAGCGCGCGGGGCAGCCGGATGCGGCCGTCGTCGCCATGGATGCCGCCGGCCCGGGTCAGCGCCTCGATGCAGGATGGGATGGCGTTGGCGAAGCCGACCGTTTCCAGCAGCGTCAGCACGGCTTCGTGGATGCGCTCCTGGTCGTTCTGGCTCAATGGGCCGTAGCTGCCGCCTTCAAGCCCCGGCCGCACCGGGCGGATGTCGTCGGCCAAAGGCGCCGCCCGCATCGCGCGGCGCGCTTCGCGCCCGCCGGACCGCCGCGAACGCTGATCCGAGGCCGCTTCCTGCTTCTCGAGAGCCACTGACATGGATACACTCCACTTTTGTCTTTATCGCGAGGCGGGACGCGGTGGTTGGTCCACCATCGGCCTGCCTCGTCCCCTTCCGGCCCCGACTATGCCGCCGGCATTGGTACAGCCTATGAGCCAACCAACCCCGTCGAATATGCCAGAATTCTAGAGCGATAAGGGGGCGCGAACAAAAAGAGCCGGCGCGACGCCGGCTCTTTCTGGAAGTCTGCGGCGATCAGGCGGCC
>JAFKFE010001121.1 GCA_017308345.1 Alphaproteobacteria bacterium
CCTGATGCTGACCGAGCCCGAGCGCGAGCATCTGTTCATGCTGGGCCTCGGCCGGCCGCCGGAAGTCCGCTACAGAAACGTCGACTGCGTGACGCCACGCCTGCAGCGTGTGCTCGACGCCTTGGATCCGAGCCCCGCCATCATCAAGACCGCGACCTGGGATGTCGTCGCCTGGAACCGCGCCGCCGCGACAATGCTGACCGACTATTCCAAGCTGCCGCGAGAGCAGCGCAACATCCTGCGCCTGATGTTCGGCAATCCGCGGGTCCGCCAGGCACAGGACGATTGGCAGAGCGTCGCCCGCTTCGTGGTCGGATCCTTCAGGGCGGATGCCACGCGGGCGGGCGCGGGCGCGGAAATCACCCAACTCGTCGAAGAGCTTTGCCGGATCAGTCCGGAATTCGAGACGCTGTGGCGCGACAACGACATCGCCCCCGCGCATGGCGAAGGCGTCAAGCGCCTGCGGCATCCCGAAATCGGGCTGATCGAGCTGGAGTTCTCGGTCTTCGCCGTCGACGGCCGGCCCGAACTCGGCATGATCGTCTACAATCCCGCGACGCAGGCGGATGCGGAACGCATTCAATCGCTGATAACATCTCGCGCCGGGTGGCGCGGCGCGCCCGAGGTTGGGCCGCACGATCAGGGGAGTATTGCATGAGCTCCAATCTGGAATGGTCTTCGTCCGAGAAGAAAGTCGCTCGCAGAGCCTTCGACAAGGCGCTGGAGGTGGCGCTAGGCAAGACACTGGCCGAATTCAAAAAGAAGGCCAGCGAGACGGCGACGTTTTCCGACATGTGGGAGATCGAAGACTACCTGCAGAAGCAACGGCGAACGCTCGATCAGATGTTCGACTATCGCTACTCGCAGCTGATCATCGTCTTTGCCAGTCTTATCCGGAAAGGGTATCTCGACGAGAAACTCCTTGCCGGTTTGTCACAAGACAAGCGGGACGAGATAGCCAGGTTCCTTGCCTGGCACGCTAGGCAGTAGCCCATCTCCGCGTCGCCGAGCTTAGCCACCTTCGCACGGCTCCGATGCGTCAGCTTTGCCGCCGTCTGCCCGACCGCTTCTGGGTGTCGGCCGGCTGACTGATATGGTCGATGAAGGCACGCAGCTTGGGCAGGACCTGGTGCCTTTCCGGGTAATAGAGAAAAACGCCCGGCGTGGTCGCCGCGAAGCGGTTAAGCAGCGCCTGCAGGCGTCCCTCGGCGATCGGCGCTTCGGCGATCGGGCTCGGCACCTGCGCCAGCCCGACACCTTGGATCGCCGCGCCGAGAAGCGACGGATAGTCATGCGCGATGAGCGGTCCCGAGACGATTGCCTCGACGGCCTTGTTGCCGTCGGCAAACGACCAGGGCGCGACCGAACCGTTCGAGCGGCGCAGGCGCAGGCAGGCGTGGTCGCGCAGATCCTCTATGCGCTCCGGCGCCGCGCGCCGGCGCAGATAATCGGGACTGCCGACGACCACCATCGGGAAGGAGGGCGTCAGCCGGACCGCCACCATGTCGGGCGCGATCAGATCGCCCATGCGGATGCCGGCGTCGAATCCTTCGGCGGCGAGATCGGCGAGCTCGCCGCTGGCGACGATCTCCAGTTCGATCTCGGGGTAGGCCTGGCAGAGGGAGGCGATCATCGGCTCAAGCAGCACCGGCACCACGGCCGGCGGTACCGAAAGGCGCAACAGCCCGGCCGGCCGCTGGCCCATGCCGCGCGCGATCTCGCTTGCCGCGATCAATTCCTCGAAGGCAGGCCGGGCGCGGGCGAAGAAGCGCTCGCCTGCTTCGGTGAGGCCGACGCTGCGCGTCGTGCGGATGAAGAGCGCGGCGCCGATGCGTGCCTCGAGCGTGCGTATCGCCTGGCTGATCGCTGACGGGGTGACGGCAAGCTCGGCCGCCGCCTTGCGGAAATTGCGGTGCCTGGCGACGCTCAGGAAGGCCTCGACGCCGTCGAGCGCGCCGTGCCTGACTGTGAAGTTCTGCTTCATGCCCCATCGACATTATCGCGGATAGTCCTTCGCAGAAAGCGGCCGTATTTGTTCCGTGACCTGGAAGCTTGAAAGGAAGTGGCAATGACCGATGAACTGGATCGCGTGCGCGATCACTATCATGCGGCCGGCCTGACCGATCGGTTGAAGACCGCATTGGCGGTGTTTGGGCCGGAGGAACGGCGGCTGAAGCCCGAGCAACTGGCCACGCTCGACCAGTTCCACACCCGCGGGCTGGCCGCGACGGCGGAGCTCGCCAACCTGGCCGTCATCACCGCCAATATGTCGGTGCTCGACGTCGGATCTGGCGTCGGCGGACCGGCTCGCTTCCTCGGGGCGACCTATGGCTGCAAGGTGACCGGCGTCGACCTCAGCGAACCCTTCGTGGAGGCCGCGCGCTATCTGACCGCGCGAACCGGCCAGGACGACAAAGTGACGTTCAAAACCGGCAGCGCCTTGTCGCTTCCTTTCGAGGATGGCCGCTTCGACGCAGCGCTTCTGCAGCATGTGGCGATGAACATCGCCGATCGCCCGCAGCTCTATCGCGAGATCAGGCGCGTGCTGAAGCCGGGCGGAAAATTCGCGACCTTCGACGTCGTGCTGAACGGCGGCGAGCTGATCTATCCGGTTCCTTGGGCGAAGACGCCCGGCGAAAGTTTCCTGCTGCCAGCCGACGCCACTTGCGAGGCGATCGAAGCCGCCGGCTTCGGCACGCTTGTCCGCCGCGACGACACGGCTGCCGCCAAGGCCTGGTTCGCCGAACTCCGCGCCTCCGGTCCGCCGCCTTCGCTCAATCTCGGCGTCGTCATGGGGCAGGGGTTCGCGGAACTCGCCACCAATCTCGGACGCAATCTCATGGAGGGACGGCTGGGCATCCTGACCGCGGTGTTCGAAGCCATTCCGATCAAGGCTTGAGGAGAGGCGAAGATGTCACCAGCGATGATCTTCAACATTCACCTGGCGTTGGGCTACGTGCCTTGGCTGCTTTGCTTCGCAGCCTATATCTGGCCACGTCTGAGATCGATGGAGCCGACCGAGGCGCAGCGCGCCATCGCCACGCTGCACAGCTTCCGCTTCTTCGGGCTCGTCTTCCT
Organism: Alphaproteobacteria bacterium; assembly: GCA_017308345.1. GTDB lineage: Bacteria > Pseudomonadota > Alphaproteobacteria > Rhizobiales > Rhizobiaceae > Mesorhizobium. The sequence goes on from JAFKFE010001121.1 coordinate 3,079, forward strand.
CGTTCCGGGCGTCACTGGACCGGAGCTGCCCGGCGGCTTCGCAAGCTTCGCTGCCTGTGGCGATTTCGCCACCGGCCTGCTCGCCATGCTGGCGCTGCTTGCCGGGAGACGGCCGGCGCTATTCTGGCCCCTCATTGTCGCCTTCAATGTCGTCGGCGTGATCGATCTTCTTGGCGACTACTATGATGGTATCATGTTCGACCTGCCGGGGCAGGCCGGCCAGTTGGGCGCGACCTACGCGATCCCGGTCCTCTACGTGCCGCTGCTGATGATCACGCATGTCGCGGCCTTCTACCTGCTGGCGCGTGGCGGGCTCGGCAAGCCCGCAACGACCTAGTAGACCGGCGTTGCCATATGCTTCGGCGCCGGCCACTCCGAGGTGATCTCCGGCTGCACCGGCCGCTCGAGATAGGTCGACAGTACCACATAGCTGCGGGTAGAGGTGACGCCCGGCGTATCGTAGAGACGGGCCAGCAGGCCCTCGAGCGCGCGCGTGTCCTCGGTGCGCACCTTGAGCAGCATGCAGGTGTCGCCGGCCACCGTGTGCATCTCCTCGACCTCCGGGAATTTCGAGACCGCCATCAGTTCCGGCGTCTTGCCCCAGCCCCTGGTGTCGATGTGCACGAAGGCGAGCAGCGGCTTCTTGACTGCCCTCGGATCGATGATCGCCGATGTGGCGCGGATGGCGCCGCTGCGCTTCAGCCGTTTGACGCGTTCATGCGCCGCCGGCGGCGACAGACCGACGCGCTCGCCGAGATCGGCATAGCTGATGGTCGCGTCCTCCACGAGAACACCTAATATCCTTCGGTCGACCGCGTCGACCTCGCGGCTCGGATGCTTGTTCCGCTGAATGTCATCTGTTTCTACGTCCATATGGAAATTCTCCGTTGATGCGGAACTTAGTTCGGCCATTATGATAATATGTCGAACAGCGATCAATCAGCAATTCTGACTGCGGCGCCCCGCGCGCCGATCCCGGCGGCCGCCTATCTGCTCACGGGTTGCATCGCCGTGATCGGTTCCAATTCGCTGGTCCTCGGGCCGATCGCGCCGGCCGTCGCGGCATCGTTCGGCGCCAGCGTGCCAGCGGTGATGACGGCTGCCGCCGCCTTCGGCCTCGGCACGTCGGCCAGCGCGCTCTTCCTCGCCCGCTACATCGACCGGATCGGCGCGCGCCGCATGCTGCAGGGCGCATTGCTGTTGCTGGCCATCGCGCTCATCGCCAGTGCCCTGGCGCCGACGGTAATGGCGCTGGTCGCGTCTCAGCTCGTTGCCGGCATCGCCGCCGGTATCGCCATGCCGGCGATCTATGCCAGCTCTGCCGCGATCGCGCCGCCCGGCCGCGAGAGCGGCACCATCGGGGTGGTGCTGACCGGCTGGACGCTTTCGATGGTCGCCGGCGTCTCGCTGTCCGCGGTGATCGCCGACCTCATCCATTGGCGCGCCGTGTTCGCGGCCGTCGCGCTGCTGGCGGCAGCGGCCGTTGCCGGCTTGGCGATGAGTTCGTTGCACGACGCCAGGAAAACCGGGCCGGCGCCGTCGCCACTCGGCGCGCTCGCCGTTCCCGGCATCGTGCCGCTGCTCATTGCCTGCGGCGCCTTCATGACCGCCTTCTACGGCGTCTATGGCTATCTCGGCGATCATCTGCATGAGGCCCTGGGCGAACCGGTCAGCGCCAACGGCCTGGCCGCTCTCGCCTACGGCTTCGGCTTCGGTGCCGCCGCTTTGCTCGACGGTGTCATCGATCGCCTCGGCGCGCGTCGCGTGATGCCGTTCGCCTATCTGCTGGTGGCCGTCGTCTATGTCGCGATTTCCATGGCAAGCGGCGCCTTCGGCGCGCTGGTCGCGACGACCGCCGCCTGGGGGCTCGCCAACCATTTCGGTCTGAACGTGCTGGTCACGCGCCTCACCGCGCTGGACCCGTCGCGTCGCGGCACCATCATGGGCCTGAACAGCGCGGTCACCTATCTCGCCGTCACCGTCGGCACCGCAGGCTTCGGCCCGCTCTATACGAGCCTCGGCTTCGCCAATTGCGCCCTGATCGCGGCCGGGTTGATGCTGGTGGCGGCGAGTGCCGCGGCGTGGCGCTCCGGTGGCCTGCGGTAATAGGCTTGCGTCTTTCTTTGCCATTTCGCTAAGGCTGGCCTCCGAACCAGAGTCGGAGCCGATGAAAACGACGCTCGAGATCACCGCCGAACCCTTGCCGCAGGACCTCGCTTTGCTGAGCGGAAGCCTTGCCGCCTTCAACGATGCCGATGTCGGCGCGTCGGGCCGCAAGCCGCTGGCGGTTTTCGTGCGTGACGAGCATGGCGCCATCGTCGCCGGCATTTCCGGCTACACCGGCTGGGGC
>JAFKFE010001122.1 GCA_017308345.1 Alphaproteobacteria bacterium
GCCGTCCGGGCAATGGCGGCAAGCAGCGTTTCGGTGGCAAGCCTCATGGCGAGCGCGCGCAGAAGCCGCAGGGCGAACGCCCGGCGGCGGCCAAGCCGAATGGCTCGAGCAAGCCCGACGGCTTCAAGCGCTTCAAGGGCAATAACAAGCGCCGCTTCGGCGGCAAGCGTCCGGCGAACCGGGCTGCCTGACCCCGTCAAGGCGATGCGAGATGAAACGGCCGGAGCGATGCTCCGGCCATTTTCATTTCACCGGCCCGGTTCTACTGGCCTGAGATCACGGGGCCTGACTGCTGCTGCATCAAGGCCTTGACCCACACGACGATGCGCTGGGTCAAGAATGCGGTCGTCTGCGGCGACAGCGCATCGCCGGCAATGACGTGGTTGTCCGGATCGCCGGTATCGTCGACCGGCACCAGTTCGTGTGGAACTCCCCAGCGGCCGGCTATCTCGCGCGTGCGGTCGGGTCGCACGACCTTGTCGGAATCCGAGAAGATGAACAGGGCGGGGATCGTCGCCTTCTCGACCGGCGCGGTATAAGCGAGCTCAGTGAGCGCGGCCATCGGCAGCACCGCTTTCATCGGGTATTTGGTGGTCCAGAATTTTTCGTGGAGCGCGTTGCGCGCCGGGAAACTGCGCTCCTTGCCACCGACAAGCTCGGCGATCTGCCGGCCCCAGGGCATGGTCAGCAACTCCGCGCCGGAGGCCTTGACGCCGAAATTCGGCGAGATGAACGCGATTGCCGCGACACCGTCCGAAGCGCCCGGCTGCGTCGCCGCCCATGCCGCCAGCGAGCCGCCCGTCGACGTCCCGATGACGATCACCTTGTCGCCGATGGCGCGGCCGATGGCCAAGGCCTCCTCATAGTCGTTGACCCAGGCATTGACGCTGCCTTGCGCCATTGCCGCGCCGTCCTGGCCATGGCCGGTCAGACGCGTGTAGAAGAGATTGGCGTCCAGTTCGTCCGCGACATCGTCGGGCAAGGGGCGAACTTCGCCCTTCGAGGCGGAGAAGCCATGGATGTAGACGACGGCCAAGGGCGTCTTGGCATGCACCATCGGGTTCGCCCAGATGATCTCCTTGTCGAGCCCGTCGCGGATGTTGGGCGCCGCGGCCTCTTCATGCGCCAGATAGGCCTGAGGATCGTCGCCGATCACCGACGGATTGAACCGGATCGTCGTGTCGACGGGGACGCGCGGGCCGAGGAAGAAACCGGCTGCCAGGAAGACTGCAAGGCCAAGCACCGCAAGCACGATCCGCCGCCCCATTACAGTCTCCAAGCAATGATTCTCAACCTATGGCCGTCCCCGCCGGCAGGCAATCGCTGTTTCGCCGGCTTATGTCGCGCCGGCTTATGTCGCCTTGTCGCGGGACGAATCCTTTTTGCCGGGTCGCCTGCGGTCGAAGTGCAACGGCCGCCCCCACCAGCTTGTAGTAAGGCCGATGACAAAGCGACCGATCGGCCGCGGCAGCAGGCCAAGCAGCTTCAACGGCCAGCTTATGTGGTACGGGAAGGTGACTTCGAAACCACCCTTCTTGATGCCGCGCGCCATGCGGCGCGACGCGCGATGCACAGGCATGAGACCCGGCATCGGCAGCTTGTTCTTTTCCGTCAGCGGCGTGTCGACGAAGCCCGGATTGATGACCTGGACGCGGATGTTCATTTTGTCGAAGTCGTATTTCAGCGACTCTCCCAGGATGTTGATCGCTGCCTTGGTGCCGCCATAGGCCGCCGTCGTCGGCCAGCCGGAATAAGCGGTGACCGACCCGACCAGAACGACATGGCCGCGTCCGCGCACGCGCATGTACTCCACGACAGGCACCACGCCGTTGACGATGCCGAAATAGTTCACGGCAAAGGAACGGTGGAAGTCGCGCACCACCAGATTCTCGCCGGGGGTGGCGATGTAGTTGCCGGCGTTGAAGACGGCAAGCACGATAGGCCCCATCTGCTCCTCGATCGCGGCGGCCGTGCGCGCCATGCCGTGCTGGTCGGTGACGTCGCAGGGAAATGACTTCACATGTCCGGACATCTGCGCCGTTTCGACGATCAGCGTGTCGGCCGGATCTTCCGGCAGCGAGGTCACCGCGACGGCATAGCCTTGATTGGCGAGATCCTTGGCCAACGCGCGGCCAAGGCCGCTGCTGCCGCCCGTGATCCAGGCGACACCGTCCTTCGGATTGGCCCGGTAGAGTGTCATACGATGCCCTGCGAATGTTGGCGTTTGCTCTAGCGGCGAAAAAATCGAATGAAAAGAGCGGTTTTGCCGCCGACCTCGAAATGATCGCGAACATTGCAACGTTCGGAATGCGACTGGACCAGGCAAAATCTTGCCTTGAAACCGCGGCGTCCGGTTTTTAGGGTCTCGCCGCACACATAAAGGAATCCCGCATGCCCCGTTCTGTGATCGAAGCGATCGGCAACACGCCCCTGATCCGGCTCAACAAGGCTTCGGAAGCGACCGGCTGTGAGATCTTGGGCAAGGCCGAGTTCATGAATCCGGGGCAGTCGGTAAAGGATCGGGCAGGTCTGTTCATCATCCGCGACGCCGAACGACGCGGGCTCTTGAAACCCGGAGGGCTCATCGTCGAAGGCACCGCCGGCAACACCGGCATCGGGTTGACGCTTGTCGCCAAGGCGCTCGGCTACCGCACCGTGATCGTCATCCCGGATACCCAGAGCCAGGAAAAGAAGGACACGATCAAGCTGCTCGGCGCCGAACTGATCGAAGTGCCGGCAGTGCCCTACAAGAACCCGAACAATTACGTGAAGCTGTCCGGCCGCCTTGCCGAGCAACTGGCGCGCTCGGAGCCGAACGGCGCGATCTGGGCCAACCAGTTCGACAATGTCGCCAACCGCGACGGTCATATCCACACGACCGCGCAGGAGATCTGGACCCAGACCGGCGGCAAGATCGACGGCTTCGTATCGGCCGTCGGCTCCGGCGGCACGCTCGCTGGCGTCGCGCTCGGCCTCAAGGGCAAGAGCAAGGACGTCAAGGTCGCGCTCGCCGATCCGCTGGGCGCCGCGCTCTATAGTTTCTACACCACCGGCGAACTGAAATCCGACGGCAGCTCGATCACCGAAGGTATCGGCCAGGGCCGCATCACCGCCAATCTGGAAGGCTTCAGGCCGGATTTCTCCTACCAGATCCCGGACGAGGAAGCATTGCCGATCATCTTCGACCTGATCCAGGAGGAGGGGCTCTGCGTCGGCGGCTCGACCGGCATCAACATCGCCGGCGCCATCCGGCTGGCGCGCGAGCTCGGACCCGGCCATACCATCGTCACCGTGCTTTGCGACTACGGCACGCGCTATAAGTCCAAGCTGTTCAATCCGGAATTCCTGCGCGGCAAGAACCTTCCGTTGCCTGGCTGGATGGAAGCGAAGGCCGACATTTCGGTGCCGTTCGAAAAGGTGGCATGATGGCGCGCAAGACCGAGGCGCTGTTCCGCGACGACGCCTATCAGAAGACGGCGGAGGCGGAAGTCGTCGCCATCAACGATCGTGGCGGCATCCTTCTCGACCGCACGGTCTTTTATGCGACGTCCGGCGGGCAGCCGGGCGATACCGGGATGTTCGAGCGGGCCGACGGCGGCCGCATCGCGATCGCCGCCACCATCACCGGCGAAACCAAGGACGAGATCATCCACGTGCCGGCTCCGGACCAGGCGCTGCCCGCGATCGGCGAAAGGCTGAAGCTCTCGATCGACTGGGAGCGGCGGCACCTTCTGATGCGCATGCATACCGCCTGCCACCTGCTGACGGTGGTTTGCCCGTTCCCCATCACCGGGGCAGCGGTCGCCGAGGACGACAGCCGTGTCGACTTCGATATCCCCGACACCGGCTTCACCAAGGAGGCTGTGACGGCCCGCCTGATGGAGCTGGTGCGCGCCGACCACCCGATCTTCACCCGGCTGATCACCGACGAGGAGCTCGCCGCCAATCCCGGCCTGGTCAAGTCGAAGAACGTGCGCCCGCCCGTCGGCACCGGCAAGATTCGCCTGGTCTGCATCGGCGAGAACGGCTCGGTCGACAGCCAGCCCTGCGGCGGAACGCATGTGAAGTCGACCGGCGAGGTCGGCGAGATCCATATCGGCAAGATAGAGAAGAAGGGTCGCGAGAACCGGCGCTTCCGCATCCGCTTCGGGCCGATGCCGGCGAACTGACGCCGCACGCTCGCCGGAAAACCGCTTCACACTTTTCGGCATCATGTTGCAGGGCAGGAAGAACAAATGGCGCAGGATAGTCCTTTCATCGTCGACGCCGACTGGCTGGAAGAGCAGCTTGGCGAGCCGGGCATCACCATCATCGACGCCTCCTGGTACCTGCCGGCGCAAAAGCGCGATGCCCGCGCCGAGTACGATGCCGCTCACATTCCCGGCGCGCGCTTCCTCGACCAGGATGCGGTTTCCGATCCGGATTCGAGACTGCCGCACACATTGGCCTCGCCACGGCACTTCGCCCAATATGTCGGCGCCATGGGCGTTACGGCCGACGACACCATCGTCGTCTATGACGGCCCAGGCCTGTTCTCGGCGCCGCGCGCCTGGTGGATGTTCCGTGTCATGGGCGTCTTCCAGGTCTACATCCTGAACGGCGGCATCGACCGCTGGAAGGCCGAGGGGCGACCCATCACGGCCGAGCCGACGAAGATCGCGCCGAGCGTCTTCCATGCCGATTTCGACGCAGGCCGGGTCGTCGGCCTCGAAGAGATGCGCAGGATCGTCGGTGGCCGGGAGAGCCAGATCGCCGACGCGCGCTCGGCCGGCCGCTTCGCCGGAAGCGATCCGGAGCCGCGCGCGGGCGTCCGATCGGGCCATATGCCGGGCGCTCATAATGTCCCGATCACGGCGCTTGCCGAGAATGGCGAGCTGCTGCCCAAGGACCGCCTGCGCAAGGTGATCGAGGGGGCCGGCATCGACCTGTCGAAGCCGGTCGTCACGTCCTGCGGTTCGGGCATCACCGCGGCCGCGATCACGCTGGCGCTGGAGACGCTCGGCCATACGGACAACCGGCTTTACGACGGTTCCTGGACAGAATGGGGCGGTCTCAGCGACACGCCGGTGGTTACGGGGAAAGAATGATGGAAAACGGCGCGCCGCAAGCTATCGATGTCACGGTCACGTTCCTGGAGATGCATGCCGCGCCGGCGGTTTCGCCGCCGATCCCCTACAACCGGCAGATCGCGCTGTTGAAGACGAAGGATATCCCGCTCCATTTCTACCGCTATCTGATAGATCGCGTCGGGCGCAAATGGCACTGGGTCAATGTGCTGAGGATGAGCGACGAGGAACTTGCCGCCGGTTTGCATCGCGAGGACCGTGACATCCGGGTGCTCTATCTTGACGGCGCTCCCGCCGGTTTCTTCGACCTCAAGCCGCATCTGCCGGACGAGGTGGAACTCGCCGATTTCGGCATGATGGAACGCTGGATCATCCGGCGGCGCTCCCGCTTTACCAGAAGCTCGGCTTCACGCCGGTGGTGCAGAAGAAGGAGATCGTGCGCCCGCTGACCTTCGCCGAGCGTTCGGCCAGTGTCATGCGAGGCTGAAGCCGTTCCGGCAATTCCGGACAACCGAAATACAACTTTCCTCGAACTGCCTAGGACCTGATCACCTCGTTCATCGCCGCTTCAGACTGTCTTTGCCATTGTCCGGCCGCATTACGTGACCGGACTTATAGGAGAAAGACATGTTGACCCGACGTACATTTGCCGTGGCCATGATCGCGGCGATAGCCATGCCGAGCCTGGCATCCGCGCAGGCCACCACGCCTTCGGCAGCGACCATCGAGCGCCAGCTCGACGCTGCCCCCAGGAAGAAGCTGCTCCCCAATGAGCGCGTCACCATTCGCGAGTTCAAGCGACGCCCGGACCTCAGGCGGATGGCGCGCTCGATCGATATCCAGTCGATCAATTTCGCGTTCGGCTCGGCCGCCATTGCCCCTTCTCAATACGGCAAGGTCGAAATCATCGCCGATGCGCTTCATCGCATCCTACGGCGCGACCGCGGCGCTCGCATCCTGATCGAGGGCCACACCGACGCCGTGGGCTCTTTCGAATCGAACCAGATCCTGTCCGAACGCCGCGCCGCCTCCCTGAAACGGACGCTGGTGGGCGAGTTCGGCGTGCCCCCTTTCGCGCTGGAAACCGTCGGCTACGGCGAGGAATTCCTGCTTGTACCGACCCAGCAGGAGAATTGGCGCAACCGCCGCGTGACGCTGCGCCGCTTCGACGATTTCGTGCGGTAGCGCTCAAGCCGGCAATGCCGATAGTCGCGAGCCCGGTTGTGCAAGGCAGCCGGGCTCTTCATATGTGCGCCTCCAGTCAGGAATCGGGTGGGAGGCACCGTCGCCCAGGCATAATTTCCGGACATCGATACCGGAGAACTGTCATGAGCATCCAGTTCAAAGCCTTGCCGACCGAAGCCGTGCGCGTCTTGCAGCGGGGAGGGCCCGATGCGTATGGCCGCGCCCCTGAGCACCGGATTTCCGACGGCGACGGCGTTCCCTGCAGGCACTGCATGAAGAATGTCGCCACGGGCGACGGCTACCTGGTCTTGGCCTATCGGCCGTTCCCTCAGATGCAGCCCTATGCCGAAACCGGGCCTATCTTCCTGCATGCCGGGGAATGCGAACGCGCCGCCGACGGGGAGGCGCTGCCGGAGATGTTCGAAAGCAGCGACTATATCGTAAGGGGCTATGGCGAGGATGATCGCATCGTCTATGGCAGCGGCGCCGTCACGCCGACCGCCGAGATTGCCGCCCGGGCGCGGACGCTGTTTGCCCGCGACGACATCGCCTACATCCACGTCCGCTCGGCGAGGAACAATTGCTATCAATGCCGCATCGAACGCGCGTGACCAAAAAGAAGCCCGCCGATGGTCGGGCGGGCTGTTGGAGGGTCTGACAGAAGCTGTCGGCGAGTGCTGTCCGGGTCGGACTTCTCCGACCCGGACAGCAGCTCAGGCCGCCAGTAACGGCAGGTGTCTAGGCGCCCTTCGCACGCAGCGAATGTGAAGCATTTCACACAAGGGCGCATAATGGCCCGGACGACGAGAACCAGGCCGTTCAAGACTGTCGCATTCCCGTCGTACTATTGCGCTAAAAAGCAGTCGTTGATGATTTGCTGACCGCGGATGGACCGGCGGCGGATCGCAACAATCGAGGAAGCGGGGCTTTTGCTCCGCTTTTTTCTTGCCCGGATTTCCCGTCTGAGCCAGTCGTGAGCGCAAGAAAAAGCCCGCCGGAATGACCGGCGGGCGACTGGATGAAATTGTGCGATCCCGTCAGGCGGCAAGCACCGCCTTCGGCTCGACCATTTCGTAGCCGAGCGCCTCGGCGACGGCGCGGTTGGTGATCTTGCCCTTATGGACATTGAGGCCGTTGCGCAGGTGATGGTCGTCGACCAGCGCCTTGAGGCCCTTGTCGGCGAGCTGCAGGCCATAGTGCAGCGTCGCGTTGTTGAGCGCGTGCGCGGACGTGACCGGCACGGCGCCAGGCATGTTGGCGACGCAATAGTGGATGACGCCGTCGACCTCATAGGTCGGATCGGCGTGGGTCGTGGCATGCGAGGTCTCGAAGCAGCCGCCCTGGTCGATCGCGACGTCGACCAGCACCGAGCCCTTCTTCATGCCGGACAGCATTTCGCGGGTCACGAGCTTGGGCGCGGCGGCACCCGGGATCAGCACGGCGCCGATGACGACGTCGGCCGAGAAGCATTCCTCTTCCAGCGCTTCCACGGTCGAATAACGCGTATGGACACGGCCGCCGAAGATGTCGTCGAGCTGGCGCAGGCGCGGGATCGAGCGGTCGATGATGGTGACGTCGGCGCCGAGGCCGGCCGCCATCTTGGCCGCATGCAGGCCGACGACGCCGCCGCCAAGCACGGTGACCTTGCCGGGCAGCACGCCAGGCACGCCGCCAAGCAGCACGCCGCGGCCGCCATTGGCCTTCTGCAGCGCGGTGGCGCCGGCCTGGATCGACAGGCGGCCGGCGACTTCCGACATCGGAGCGAGCAGCGGCAGCCCGCCACGGTCGTCGGTTACGGTCTCATAAGCGACCGCGGTGACGCCCGAAGCCAGAAGACCCTTGGTCTGCTCCGGATCCGGAGCCAGGTGCAGATAGGTGTAGAGAATCTGGCCGTCACGCAGCTGGACCCATTCATTGGGCTGCGGCTCCTTGACCTTGACGATCATGTCCGACTTGGCGAACACGTCGGCCGCCGTCTTGGCGATGATGGCGCCGGCGGCGCGGTAGGCATTGTCGTCGGCGCCGATGCCGGCGCCAGCGCCTGTCTCGACCAGCACTTCGTGGCCATGCGCGACATACTCGCGGACCGAGCCGGGCGTCAGGCCGACGCGATATTCATGGTTCTTGATTTCCTTTGGGCAGCCGACACGCATCTTTCTTCTCCTGTCCGCGCCCTTAAGGGGGCGCTCTCCCTGTTACTGGTGCGCGCCATCAGCCCCAAAAACGGAGGCGACACGCAATAAATGCAGTCAACCACGAATCGTTGCGTATGTGTTTGCGAATGCTCTTGCGGAAAAGGGTATTCTTCGATAATCGTTGCGCAAAATTCCCATAAATTCGCAGGAATCACGGAAAATGCCGCTCGATAGGATTGATATCGCCATTCTGGAAACTTTGCAGAAGGATGGTCGGATACCCAATGCGGCGCTTGCCGAGAAGGTGGGCCTTTCGCAGTCGGCCTGTTCGCGCAGGCTCGACAATCTGGAGAAGTCCGGAACCATCCGCGGCTATCAC
>JAFKFE010001123.1 GCA_017308345.1 Alphaproteobacteria bacterium
CTGCGACCCCCTCGTCCCGAACGAGGTGCGCTACCAGACTGCGCTACACTCCGTGACCAGACGGCGGGCTTATAGCCGCCGCTTTCCGATCCTGCAAGCGGCAATGGCAGCACTTCTGTCGCATTTCGCCGGCTTTCCTCGCGCCGGTCGGGACGGCGGCGGATCGAGGCGGTTCGAGAAAGGCGACTTCAGCCTTGTGTGACCAGCCATGACGCCGCTAGAACGGGTCCCCGGCCGCCTGGAGTTCCGAATCTTGCCTCAGCGCATCGTCAGTTTCGTCATGAGTGGCGGCGTCGGCTCGCGGCTATGGCCGCTGTCGCGCGAGGACAATCCCAAGCAGTTCCACGATCTTTCCGGCGACGGCTCGATGCTGGCAAAAACCTTGCGCCGGCTGGCGGCGCGGCCGGAGGGCGAGACGCCGATCTTCCTGATCGCCTCCGAACGTCACGCCGATCGCGTCCATGCCGACCTTGCCGGTGTCGATCTCAGGGGTGGCGGACCGCTGTTCGAGCCTACGGGCCGCAACACCGCTGCCGCGGTGGCGCTCGCCAGCCTGCGCACCCTCTCCGAATATGGCGACGAGCTTGTGCTGGTGGTGCCGTCGGACCACGAGATTTCGACGTCCGGTCAGTTCTGGCAAACCATAGAAGCGGGCGCGGCCGCGGCGAATGCCGGCCGGCTCGTGGTGTTCGGCCTGAAGCCGACTCAGCCCGAGACCGGCTATGGCTATATCGAGGTCGGGGCGGACAGGGACGGCGTGTTCGATGTCTCGCGCTTCGTCGAGAAGCCCGATCTCGCCACCGCGCAGACCTATGTCGAGGCCGGCAATTTCTACTGGAACACCGGCATCTTCCTGTTTCGCGCCGGGGCCATGCGCGATGCCTTCGCCACGCTCGAGCCAGGTATCTGGCAGGCGACGGAGGCTGCCTACAAAGCGGCAACCAGTGATCTTTCGGGCCTCTATATGCCGCTGGAACTTTACGCGGCCATCCCCTCGACCTCGATCGACTATGCCATCATGGAGCGCGCGAAGGACATCGCCATGGTGCCGGCCGGCTTCCGCTGGAACGATCTCGGCTCCTGGCAGTCGTTGCTCGATGTCGGCCCGTCCGACAAGGACGGCAACGTCATCATCGGCGATGTCGTCGCCATCGATTGCGAGAACTCGTATATCCGCGGCGAAGGCCGCCTGCTTTCCGCGATCGGCATGAAGGATGTCGCTATCGTTTCGACGGCCGATGCCACCTTCGTGGCGCCGGTCAGCCACAGCCAGCACGTCAAAAAGATCGTCGAGCAACTGGAGAAATCCGGCCGGCTGGAGACGAGGTTCACGCCGGCGCATGACCGCGTCATCGAGAGCGGCGCGTGGCGGCGGCGCGTGCGCCATTGGCTGTTCGAGGAGACGCTGCCGTTGTGGTCGACGGTCGGTGTCGACGAGCGCCATGGCGGCTTCCACGAGGCCTTGGGCTTCGACGCCACGCCTTTGAAGAAGCCCAAGCGCATGCGCACGCAGGCGCGTCAGATCTATGCCTTCGCGGTCGCCAAGGAGCGCGGCTGGGATGGTCCGGCCGACAGGCTGATCGCCCATGGCATCGACTTCATGGCCGGCCAGGGCCGCACCGGTCGTGGCGGCTGGGTGCGCACGCTCAACATCGACGGCTCGGTCGCCGATCCGGTCGAGGACGCCTACGACCATTCCTGCGTGCTTCTGGCGCTGGCGCACGCCCATATGTCGGGCCATCCCGACGCGCTGCGGCTCGGCGAGGAGACGTTTGCCTTCCTCGACGCGCATCTGGAAGATGCCCGCATGACCGGCTTTCTGGAAACCTCCGACGGCGCGGGCGAGCGGCGTTCGAATCCGCATATGCACTTTCTGGAGGCTTTTCTCGCCTGGCATCAGGCGACCGGCGAGCGTGCCCATCTGCGCCGCGCGGCGCGCATCATCGACCTTTTCCGCAGTCATTTCTTCGACGCGGAAAGCTGGACGCTGGGCGAGTTTTTCGACGACGGCTGGAAGCCGGCGGCCGGCGAGAAGGGGAACTGGACGGAGCCTGGCCATCATTTCGAATGGGCCTCGCTGCTCACCGATTTCGCCGCGCGCAGCGGCCAGGGCGAACTCACCGGCTTTGCCCGCAAGCTCTATGCCTCGGCCATCGCCAACGGCCTCAACCGCGCCACCGGCCTTGCCTATGGCGCGGTCTCGCGCCAGGGGCTGCCGCTGGACACGGTCTCGCGCGGCTGGCCGCAGGCCGAGGCGATCAAGGCGGCCATCGCGCTCGACGGGTCGGGCGGGCCGGACCTCAAGCCCGAGATCGAGGCGCGCGTCGGCCGCTTGTTCCGCTGGCACATCGATCCGGCGCCGCTCGGCCTGTGGATCGACCGCATCGACGAGCGCGGCCGCTCGCTGGCGAACGAGGTGCCGGCAAGCATCTTCTACCATCTGGTATGCGCGCTGACGCAGTACCTGGACGGGACGGCGGGCAAGGAGTGAGCCGGTACCGGCGTGGCCGGCATCGCTCACCGGCCTGGCGACAATATTGTCCTACAGGCCGGAAACCCGTGTCGACAGGTCGGCGCGTTCGAACACCGCGGGTTGGAGCTCGGTGCCCAGTCCCGGTCCCTCCATGGGCAGCACATGGCCGTCCATGACCTGCGGCAGTTCGGTGACCAGTTCCTGGTACCAGCCCGTATAGAAGGCGCGCACCGATTCCTGGATCAGCGTGTTGGGCTGGGAGAAGGACGAATGAACGGCGGCTACATAGGCGACCGGCCCCGTGCAGTCATGAGGGGCGTAGGGGCGGTGATAGGTATCGGCAAGCGACGCGATCTTGCGCCCTTCGGTGAGCCCGCCCGTCCACACCAGGTCGGTCATGACGACGCCGATGGCTCCAGCCTCCAGCATGTCCTTGTAGGGGAAACGCGACCCGAGCGTCTCGGACGCGCAGATGGGCACCGAGGTGTGGGCGGCAAGCTCTGAAAGCGCCGAGGTCGAATTCATGCGGATCGGGTCTTCGTACCAGGTCGGCTGGAAGGCCTCGAGTTCGCGGGCGATGCGTTTGATGGTGGGCAGGTTCCACAGGCAGTGGAACTCCACCATGATCTGCATGCGGTCGCCGACCCGCTTGCGGATCTTCTCGAAGGGGGACAGGGCGGTGCGCAACTGTTCCGCGGTGATGAAACGGCCGTCATTCTCGATAGCGGCCGGGACGAACGGCCATAACTTCATGGCCGAAATGCCGTTCTCCAGCAGGTTCTCGGCCAGCGCGCCGGCGTCTGTCATGAAGGCGACGAGATCCTCGTAAGGCCCATCGGAGGCTCCCACGTTCCAGGTGTCCACCGGCTTGATGCGGTTCGAGCGCACATAGCCGTAGCCCGCGCAGGTGTTGTAGACGGGAACGCGCTTGTGGCAGGCGCCACCCAGCATCTGGTGGACCGGCAGGCCGCAGACCTTGCCGAATATGTCCCAGAGCGCCAGGTCGATCGCCGAGGCCGCCCTGTATTCCGCGCCGGTGGAGGACTGCGCCAGCGGCAAATTCACCAGTTCGCGCGACAGCGCCTCGATGTGGAGGGGATCGCGGCCGAGCAGGCGGTGAGACAGGACATCGTGGATATGGGCTTCGACGGAACCGGCGCCGTAGAAGGTTTCGCCGAGCCCGGTGATGCCTGCGTCGGTCTCCACGTGAACCCAGAGCACGTTGGCGAATTCCTGTAGCCGGAAGGTGCGGATCGCTTTGATCTTCATGGACTTTCGGCTCCGTCGGATACCACCGTGCTTGAGTGGCGTGCAGGTGAGATGAAATGCCGGGACGGCCAAGGGAAAGCCCCCGCTGCTCCTCGGCTCATTCGGCGTCCCGATCGAAGCTGATCTGGACTTTTGTCGCCTTAGACTTGTCGTTCGCCAGTTCGAATGCCTCCAGCGCCCGCTCGAGTGGAAAAACCGCGCTGAGCAGCGGCCTTACGTCGATGCGACGGCTGTTGATGAGGGCGACGGCGTCCGCGAACTCCTCGTCGAAGCGGAAACTGCCGCGAAGGTCGACCTCGCGCGTGACGACCAGGTTGACGGGGAGCGGGACGTCGCCTCCAAGGCCGAGCTGCACCAGAATGCCGCGCGGGCGCAGGTGAGGGAGCGCGCCGCGCAGGACGGACGCGCTTCCCGAAGCTTCGAAATGGACATGGAACGCGCCGCCTTGCCTGACAAGGCCTGCAAGTCCCTCGGGTTCTTCCGCCACGTTCAGGACATGGTCCGCCCCAAGCTTATGCGCCAGGGCGAGGGCGGAGGCGTGGACATCGGTGGCGACGATTTCGGCCGCGCCGGCATTGCGGACGGCCATGATGGTCAGGATGCCGATCGGACCGCAGCCGGTGACCAGCACCCGGCGACCGTCCAGCGGCCCCGCGCGTCGGATCGCGTGCAGGCACACGGCAAGCGGCTCGGCGACGGCGGCCTCGCCTAGCGAAACACCGTCGGCGACCGGGAAGATTTGATCGCGGCCGACGCAGAGCATTTCACGGAAACCGCCCTGGACATGCGGAAAGCGCATTGCGCTGCCCATGAAGCGCATGTTGCTGCAATGGTTGCGCAGGCCGGCGCGGCAATTCTCGCAATGACCGCAAGGCTGGCTGGGATTGATCGCCACGCGCGCGCCCGCCGCGATGTCCGAGACATCGGCCCCCACAGCCGCGACGGTGCCGGCGATCTCGTGGCCGAGGATCATCGGTTCGCGCAAGCGGATCGACTCGGTGCCGCCATGGTTGAAGTAATGCAGGTCCGAACCGCAGATCCCGCCCGTCGATATCCGCACCCCTACCTCGCCGGGGCCGGGCTGGACATCGGCGATCTCCTCGATGCGAAGGTCTCTTGGAGCATGTACGACCACACCGCGCATGATGGCTTTCCGGTACTGTTGGCTAAAGGACGGCAAGCATGCCGCCGTCGACATAGATGATCTGCCCGTTGACGTAGTCCGAGGCGGGCGAGGCAAGGAAGATCGCGGTTCCGACCAGATCCTTCGGCAGGCCCCAGCGGCCCGAAGGTGTGCGGCCCTTGACCCAGGCATCGAATTTGGCGTCGGACGTCAACGCCTTGTTCATTTCGGTGTCGATGTAGCCGGGACCGATCGCATTGGCCTGGATGCCATGGGCGGCCCATTCGGCGGCCATCGACCGGGTGAGCATCTTGATGCCGCCTTTGGCCGCCGTGTACGGAGCGACGGTGGCACGCGCGACCTCGCTGGTCAGCGACCCGATGTTGATGATCTTGCCGCCGCTGCCGCGCGCAATCATGCGGCGGGCCGCTTCGCGCCCCACGATGAAGGCGCTGGTGAGATTGGTCTCCAGGACCCGCCGCCAGTCGGCGCTTTCCAATTCCAGCATCGGCCGGCGAAACTGGACGCCGGCATTGTTGATAAGGATAT
>JAFKFE010001124.1:0-5384 GCA_017308345.1 Alphaproteobacteria bacterium
GAGCGATGAGGGGATGCCGAGCAGGTTGACGAGGTTCTGCAGCTCTTGCAGCAGCACGGTACCGAGGATGACGCCGACCAGCGAGCCCTCGCCGCCGCGCAGCGAGAAGCCGCCGAGCACCGCCGCGGCGATGGCATAGAGTTCATAGAACTGGCCGTGGCTCGCCGGCGAGATCGAGCGCGTGTACATGGCGAAATAGATCGCCGACAGCGCGGTCAGCACGCCGCAGATGACATAGGCCGCGATGATCACCCGGCCGGTGCGGATGCCTGAATATTTCGCCGCTTCCTCGTTCTTGCCGATCGCGTAGAGCTAGCGGCCGAACACCGCGCGGTGCAGCACCACCCACATGATGATGGCGATGACGATAAGCGCGATGAAGGAGTTCGGCAGGCCGTAGGAGCGGCCTGCGGTCAGGAATTCGAGCGTCGGGAAATTCTGCCCGAAGGCGAAGCCAGCCGTGCCGTCGGCGGTGTAGAAGCGCGCCACGCCGCGATAGATGAGCAGGCCGCACAACGTCACCACGAAAGGCTGCAGCTTCAGCCGCGTGATCAGCCAGCCATGCACGAAGCCGATGACGGCGCCGAGCGCGATGATCACCACGAAGGCCAGCGGCCAGTCCAATTCGCGCACCGCGATGAAGTCGATGAACAGCGTGCCGAGCAGCGCGATCAGCGAGCCGACCGACAATTCGATGCCGCCGGTGATGATGACGAAGGCCTGGCCGATCGACAGGATGCCGAACAGCGCGACGAGGTTGGAGGTGTTGGCGAGGTTGATGCCCGACAGGAAGCGCGGGTTGATGGCCGTCACCACCGCGCCGACCACCAAGATCAGGATCAGCAGGCCGAGATCTTTCTTGCTCATTCAACTCCTCCCGCCGCTTGCAGCAGCTTCGGCTTCTTGCCGACGGCCAGCAAGAGCACGTTCTCCTGGCTGAAGTCGTCCTTGTCGAGGACGCCGGAGATCTGCCCCTCATGCATGACCGCGATGCGGTCCGACACGCCGATCACCTCTTCCATGTCGCTGGAGATCATCAGCACCGCGACGCCGGCATCGGCCAGCGCCCGCATCAGCCCGTAGATCTCGGCCTTGGCGCCGATGTCGATGCCGCGCGTCGGCTCGTCCAGGATCATCACCTTGGGGTTCATCGCCAGCCACTTGGCCAGAACCACCTTCTGCTGGTTGCCACCCGACAGCGTGCCGGTGCGGGTTGCCACCGACGGCGCCTTGATGCCGAGGTTCTTCTTCTGCTTTTCGGCCGTCGCGAGCTCGGCGCCGGTCGAGACCAGCGAGCGCCTGGCGTGCGCCGGCAGGTTGGGCAGCGAGATGTTCTGGGCGATCGAAAGGTCGAGCAGGATGCCGGTGAGCTTGCGGTCTTCCGGCACGAGGAAGATGCCGTTCGCCACCGCATCCGCCGCCGAGCCGACATCGAGCGGCTTGCCGTCCAGCGTCACGCTGCCGGCCAGCCGCTCGTCGATGCCGAACAGCACGCGCGCGAGCTCGGTGCGGCCGGAACCGACCAGTCCGGCGAGGCCGAGGATTTCCGCGCGCCTCAGTTCGATGCTGACCGACCGGTCCGGATAGGTGCTGGTGCGGATCGCGTCGGCCGACAACGCCACGCTGCCCGGAGCCCGCGCGGCCTCGCCCGCCTTCTCGCGCTCTTTCAGCATGCGGCCGATCATCAGCCTGACCATCTCGTCGTGATTGATCCGGTCCTTCGCCAGCGTGCCGGCCAGCGTGCCGTCGCGCAGCACCACGACACGGTCGGCGACGCGCTCGATCTCATGCAGCCGGTGCGAGATGAAGATGACGCTGATGCCTTGCGCCTTCAGCCCCTTGATGACGTCGAGCAGTTTTTCCGTCTCGGCGATCGGCAGGCTGGAGGTCGGTTCGTCGAGGATGACCAGTCGCGCCCTGATCGACAGCGCCTTGGCGATCTCGACCATCTGCTGCTGGGCGAGCGACAGCGAGGCGACCGGCGCGTCGGCCGAGAAATTGGCGCCGACGCGCTTCAGGAGCGGCGCCGCCATGTCGCGCAGTTTCGCGCGGTCGACCAGCTTCAGCGGTCCGGCGCGCAGCGGCTCGCGGCCGAAGAAGATATTGGCGGCGACATCGAGGTTTTCGAAGAGGTTGAGCTCCTGATGCACGAAGGCGATGCCGGAACCGATGCTCTGCTCGACGGTCAGCCCGTCATGCGCCACGCCATCGACGGTGATGGCGCCGCTGTCCGGCCGCGTCACGCCGCCGAGGATCTTCATCAGCGTCGATTTGCCGGCGCCGTTTTCGCCGACCAGGCCGATGACCTCGCCAGGCCGGACCTCCATGGAGAACCCATCCAGCGCGACGACGCCCGGATAGGTCTTGCGCACGGCTTCCAGGCTCAGGAACGGAGCGGTGTTTGGGTGAGCGGTGTCGGTAGAGGTCATCACGGCATAGTTTATCGCACTTGGCAGCAGCCGGTGTGCCACAGACTGACGGGCGTTGGCGGGTCCGTCAATACGAACGCCGGCTCAAGGAAGCCCTCGAGCCGGCGCAACCGTGCCGGGTTTACTTGCCCGCCATCGCCTTGAGGTTGGCGGCGTAGGCGTCGACGTCGTCCTTGCCGATGATCTTGGTCGGCACGATGATCAGGCCATTGGCCGGAATGCCCGACTTGTCGCCCTTGAGGTAGGCGGCCATCAGCTTCATGCCCTGATAGGCCCATTCGAACGGCTGCTGCACGACGGTCGCGGCGACAGTGCCTTCCTTGACGCCGCCCAGCGTGATCGGATCGTCGTCGAAGCCGACGACGGTGATCTGGCCGAGCTTGCCGGCGTCGCGCAGCGCTTCATAGATGCGCGGCGTGTTGTAGGAATAGAAGCCGACCATGCAGGTGATGTCGGGGCTGGCCACCAGCGCGTCCTCGACATTCTTCTTGGCGCGGGCCTGGTCGATGTCATCGCCGCGGACGTCGACCAGTTCGATATTGGTGCCCTTGAGCCCTTCCTTCATGCCCTCAATGCGCTCCTTGGCATTGTCGGCGCCGAGCAGGCCGACGAAGCCCAGGCATTTGCCGCCGTTCGGCATCGCCTTCTTGGCGATCTCGGCCGCCTGCTTGCCGGCATCGACATTGGACGAGCCGATGTAAGCGACGCGGTTGGTCTGCGGGGCGTCCGAGTCCGTGGTGAACAGCGCCGTTTCAGACGCGATCTTGTTCAGCCCGTCGGTCGAGGTCTTGGGGTCGACGGCCGAGACCATGATGCCCTTGACGCCCGCCGTCACCAGGTCGTCCATCAGCCGCTGCTGGATGGCGACCGACGACTGTTCCGGATACTTCAGCTCGAGATTGTAGTCGGGCAGTTCGCCCTGCGCCTTCTTCACGCCGGCTTCCGCCGCCTTCCAGAAGTCTGACGCGCCGTTGACGACGAAGGCCAGCGTCGGCTTGTCGTCCGCGCGGGCAACCGCCGTGGCCGCAAGCCCGAGAGCCAAGGCCGCCGCGGCGACGGATGCGTTACGGATCATGGATTTCATAGTTCAACCTCCCTTGTAGAACTTTGCCTTGTGGAACTCATCGCCGATGTCTCGGCAGCGGCCTGGACAACCCTCCTCCTCAAGGGTCTGGCGCGAAGGTCCGCCGATTTAAGAGCGGTGCCGATCCGGCCGCGATCGAGACACTAGACACTCATGCGGTGTTCGTAAATAGTCCGATTTGTCTGACATTTTCGTGAAATCGATGCCGACCCCACTCCGGTGATGCCGCCGGATTTCGGGCGAGCGTTCCTCCCACTTGCCGGCACCGAGCGGAGGCCCGGACGGTTACGACGAATTGACAGTAGAACGCTTACAGCTATTAGTAAAGACTATTAGTTATGAAGCCGCGAGGCGCGCTTTCGACGCGGAGGAGACGCTGGTCGAAAGACGCGCCGGGAGTGAGGAGAGCGAGCGCGACAAGGCCTGCAGTCGCACGGAAAATGCTGGAATTGTCAGCATTGCTGACCTTGTCTGACGGGTTTCGTCGCGAGGCGACGTAGCCGGCGATTTGCATGTCCTGTCTGCTAATATGTATTAGTCTGGTGCAACCTCGATAAACGTAACGGCCACGACCGTCTTGCCGTTGCCGCCGCCTTTGCTTTAGAGCCGGCTGGGTTTGGGAAACGACCATGAGCGAACCGACGGAACTGCGCGATCCTCCCGGGGCTTCCAGGCGCCGCAAGCCGGCGGCCAAGCCGAAGGGGCGTGTCACCATGACCGACATCGCGCGCGCCGCCGGCTGCTCGCAGGCAACGGTGTCGTTCGTGCTCAACAATTCGCCTGGTATCAGGCTGTCGCAGCAGACGCGTGACCGGGTGATCGAGGCCGCCAGGGCGCTGGGCTATTCGCCGCCGGTCTTCTCGGCGCTCCGGCCGCCCGTGACACCGTTCGAAGGCCTGGACGGCGTCATCGGCTTCGCGGTCGACCAGCTCGCCACCAGCCCCGAGGCGGTGGTCGCCATCGAAGGCGCGCGGCAGGCCTCGTGGAACGCCGGCAATGTGCTTCTGGTGGCGCAGACCATGGGCGACGCGGTGATGGAGCCGCGCGCGATTTCAGCGCTGACGCGGCGCGGTATCTCGGCGCTGATCTACATGACGATCTTCACCCGCGAGATCACGGCGCCCGATTTCCTCTACAGCCTCGATATCACGATCATCCTGCTCAACTGCTACACCGCCGACTATGCCTTCCCGGCCGTGGTTCCCTCCGCGATCGCCGGCGGCCAGAGCGCGACAAGGCATCTCACCGCCCACGGCCATCGCCGCATCGCCACGATCACCGGCGAGCCGTGGATGCAGGCCGCGCAGGATCGGCTGAAAGGCTATCGCCGCGCCCTGGCCACCGCCGACATCCCCTTCGATCCGGAGCTGGTGGTCGAAGGCGATTGGTCGGCCAGCGCCGGTTACGCCGCGACGGTGAAGCTGCTCGGGCTCAAGGAGCGCCCCACCGCCATCTTCTGCCAGAACGACCGCACGGCGATCGGCTGCTACGAAGCGCTGAAGGAAGCCGGCCTGCATATCCCGCGCGACATCTCCGTGGTCGGCTATGACGACGAGGAGATCGCCCGCCATCTCTTCCCGCCGCTGACGACTTCCATCCTGCCGCATCTGGCGATGGGCCAATGGGCGATCGAGCAGTTGGAAACGCCACCGGCGCCCGGCCGCGGACGGTATCCCATCACCAAGCTGGAATGCCCGCTGGTGGGGCGGGAGAGCGTGGCGGACGTTAAGGGAGCAGCAGGATGAAGCCCCGTAAGGATGCAGCACGGAAGGATGTGATTCAGATTCGTGCAGCAGCAGGGACGAAGGCTATGCTTCGCCATGCCGCAAGTCTGCGTGGGATGAGATTGTCGGAGTTCGTGCTGGACAGCG
>JAFKFE010001124.1:5395-6395 GCA_017308345.1 Alphaproteobacteria bacterium
CAGCGCCCGTAAACAAGCCGAGGAAACGATACTCGATCAGGGCATCTTCATTCTTGATGCCGATGCGCATCAAGAGTTTCTTGATCTGCTTGACGCTCCGGATAGACCTTCCGAAAAACTTCGCGCGCGTATGGTCCAGAGGCCCATCTGGGAGCGCTGATACAAGGTGGTTCCTTGACATAAGGGATTTGAAAGGTTGCGGTTTGTCGATGGGCAGATTGTCACCGTCCATTTCCGCCAGAATCAGCGCAAACGCCCCGGATTGGCGGAAGCCTCCCAACCTCGTCATTCCAGGGCGGAGCAGCCGCGAAGCGGCGTCGCGGAAACCCTGGAATGACGACAGGACTGGTCGTTTCGGCCAATCTCCAAGGTATGCGGTCCAACCAGGCAAAACATAGCCGACCGATCAAAATCCGGTGCTGGGGAACTAAGGTCAGGCCAGGGCAGCCTGCCGCACAATGCGAGGGATTCGCTCGCAGAAACCCACACCTAACTGGAACGGCTGCAGCCCCCGGCAAGCGTGAAGTCGCTGACGCGAACATCGACCAGTGCCATGCTAAACGATCACCCGGCGCCTATGCAGCACCGGCGCCGTCGTTTAGCTTGGGCTCATGAATGGGAGGCTCCGATGACATCCACCTTCACCGTCCATGCCGCATCCGGTTATGAGCAACTCATGGGACGCTGGAGCCGCAGGCTCGCGCCCAAGTTCATCGATTTCGCCGGTGTGGCCGGCGGCGAAAAAATCCTCGATGTCGGCTGCGGCACCGGGAGCCTGACTTTCGAGCTGGCGAAATCGGCCGAGCTCGCGGAGATCCAGGCCATCGATTTTTCCCCGATCTTCGTCGCCGCGGCGAAGGAGAAAAACACCGATCCGCGCATCACCATCAGCCAGGCGGACGCCACGGCGCTGCCCTTCGCCGACAACGCCTTCGACCGTGCGCTGGCGATGCTGGTGCTGCATTTCGTGCCGGAGGCCGGCAAGGCGGTGGCCGAGATG
>JAFKFE010001125.1:0-818 GCA_017308345.1 Alphaproteobacteria bacterium
GCCTCCTGGCCGATATAGAGGTGGCAGAAACCGCCGATGAAGCCCATGCCGTAGAGCTGGCCGGCCTTCTCCTCGAAGCGGCGGATCAAGAGCATGTGCCGGTAGGCGGAAAGCTCTTCTTCCCTGGTGAAATCAGCGGGCTTGGGCGCTGACAGATTGGGCTGTTTGTCGGATCTGGATTTGGCGGGCGCTTTTTTGGCGGCGGTGGCCATGCGTCACTCCCTGCTGGCGTCTCTTCGCGGACATTCAGGGAGATCGATCGCCTCCCCACCGATTTGCGAGAAGCTAACACGCAAGCATGCATTGCGCCATGCTGAAAAATGCATGGCTGGCATGCATCTAAGCGATTAGAATCATTGCAAATAAAGACGATTAACCGAAATTCGGTTATTTCGTCAGAGCGGGCAGCATGATGGTGATTTCGTCGGGCTGGGACAGATTGAGCGCCTTTCGGGCCTGCTCGTCAAGCATGTCCTTCTCCAGCGTGCCCTCATGCATCAGCTGGACGCGGCGCTCGAAGTCGATCCGACGCGCCTTGACGGCATCGAGCTGGGCCTGCAACTCGACCTTTCGGGCTTCAA
Source organism: Alphaproteobacteria bacterium (assembly GCA_017308345.1). Lineage (GTDB taxonomy): Bacteria > Pseudomonadota > Alphaproteobacteria > Rhizobiales > Rhizobiaceae > Mesorhizobium. The sequence goes on from JAFKFE010001125.1 coordinate 582, forward strand.
GCCGGTATTTGGAATAGATGCCGAATTCGCCGTGATAGGCGTGGAAGCCGAAATAAGACAGGAAGAGCACGCAAAGCGAGGGGATGATCAGCCTGCCGGTGTTTCTCTGCTTGTGCTGACGTGTCCACATGACCCGAACCCTCGCGGCCGCGAACGCAAACGGCCATGAGTCGTATTTCGCCCGATTGTGCTTAATGGACGGTTACGGGCGACCTGCCGGATGACCGTCAGAAACGT
>JAFKFE010001125.1:842-6201 GCA_017308345.1 Alphaproteobacteria bacterium
GGGCGGGAACGCCCCGCCCTTTTCCGTTTTGTCCGAATGGACTGGATCAGCCCTTGACCACCGACTTGCCGGCGTAGCGCGCCTGCTTGCCGAGCTCTTCCTCGATACGGATGAGCTGGTTGTATTTGGCCATCCGGTCGGAGCGCGACAGCGAGCCGGTCTTGATCTGCCCGCAATTGGTGGCGACGGCGAGGTCGGCGATGGTCGAATCCTCGGTCTCGCCCGAGCGGTGCGACATGACGGCGGTGTAGCCGGCCTTGTGCGCGGTCTCGACCGCGTCGAGCGTCTCGGTCAGCGAGCCGATCTGGTTGACCTTGACCAGGATCGAATTGGCGACGCCCATGCGAATGCCGTCGCGCAGGCGCGCCGTGTTGGTGACGAACAGGTCGTCGCCGACGAGCTGGGTCTTCTTGCCGATCAGGTCGGTCAGATATTTCCAGCCTTCCCAGTCGTCCTCGGCAAGGCCGTCCTCGATGGTGATGATCGGATAGTCGGAAGCAAGCTTGGCGAGGTATTTGGCCTGCGCCTTCGGGTCGCGCGTCTTCTTCTCGCCCTCATAGACATAGTTGCCGTCCTTGAAGAACTCGGTCGCGGCGCAGTCCAGCCCGAGCGCCACGTCCTCGCCCGGCTTGAAGCCGGCCTTCTCGATCGATTCCATGATGAAGTCGAGCGCCGACGGCGCGCTCTTCAGGTTGGGGGCGAAGCCGCCCTCGTCGCCGACATTGGTGTTGTGGCCGGCATCCTTGAGCTTCTTCCTCAGCGTGTGGAAGATCTCCGAGCCCCAGCGCACGCCGTCGCGCAGCGTCGGCGCGCCGACGGGCAGGATCATGAATTCCTGAAAGTCGATCGGGTTGTCGGCATGCGCGCCGCCGTTGATGATGTTCATCATCGGCACCGGCAAGACATGCGCCTTGGCGCCGCCGACATAACGGTAAAGCGGCAGGCCGGCAGCTTCGGCCGCGGCCTTGGCGACCGCCAGCGACACGCCGAGGATGGCGTTGGCGCCGAGACGGCTCTTGTTCGGCGTGCCGTCGAGCTCGATCATCGTCTGGTCGATATGGATCTGGTTCTCCGCCTCCATGCCGCCGATCGCCTCGAACAGCTCGCCGTTCACGGCCTCGACGGCGCGCTGCACGCCCTTGCCCAGATAACGCGGTCCGCCGTCACGCAATTCGACGGCCTCGTGCGCGCCGGTCGATGCGCCCGACGGAACCGCCGCGCGGCCCATCGAGCCGTCCTCCAGAACCACGTCGACCTCGACGGTCGGATTGCCACGGCTGTCCAGGATTTCACGCCCGACGATGTCGATGATGGCGGTCATATGCGATGTCCCCGATTGATCGATTGAAGCGTCGCGCCCGTCTTAGCCAAAGCGGGGCAAAAGGCAATCGGCGGGGCTGCAATTATTGCCGCGACCAGGATTCACGAAGCGCAAATTTCTGTCATCATAAGTCATGCACGTTATGCGGGCTTCTCATCTATGGTCGCGTTCGCGTGGGGCGAAACAGGAGGAGTTTCGCCATGTCCCAGTTGAGCGGTATCGTGAGTTTGTTCCTGATCGCGGCGGCGTTCCTGACGTCATGCGACGATCGGAAGTCCCAGCAGAGCTCAGTGGAACTATCGACCCTCGAAGCGGCGCGGTAGCATCAAGGCTCAAAAGGTCCCTGGTCCGTGAACTGCCCCCGAAGGTTGCGTCCAACTTTCGGGGGGCAGTTCACTCCCCGTCGTTGCAACACGTCCACAGCGGGGTCGGGACGAAGGTTCCCGACTGTTGCTCAGCTGTCCGTCAGGATGAACGTGACTTTCATGTTGACGCGGTAGGCGGCGATCTTGCCGTCCTCGACGACGATCTTCTGGTCCTGGATCCAGGCGCCTTCGACGTTCTTGAGGGTCTTTGCGGCGCGCGCGATGCCCTTCTCGATGGCATCCTGAAAGCTCTTCTTGGACGACGACGTGATTTCGGTGACGCGGGCAACAGACATGGCTTCCTCCTGCCAAGACGCTCAGTTACGAGAACGAGCGTAGCGCCGGCTCAATGCAACCACAAGCCGGTGCAGGATTGGTCCGGATCAGTGCCCCTTGGCGATCCGGTCGAAGGCCATCAGCTTTTCCAACAACGCAGGCATGTCCTTGAGAGGCACCATGTTGGGGCCATCCGACGACGTCGAGTTGTCGGGGTCCTGATGGGTTTCGATGAAGACACCGGCGACGCCGACGGCAACGGCCGCGCGCGCGAGTGTTTCAACAAAGCGCCGCTCGCCGCCCGAGGAGCCACCCTGCCCGCCCGGCTGCTGCACGGAATGGGTCGCGTCGAAAATCACCGGGGCGCCGATCTCGGCCATGATCGGCAGCGCGCGCATATCCGAGACCAGCGTGTTGTAGCCGAAGGAGACGCCGCGCTCGGTGGCGAGCACGTTCGCATTGCCGGAACCGGTGATCTTGGCGACGACGTTCTTCATGTCCCAGGGCGCGAGGAACTGGCCCTTCTTGACGTTGATGACCTTGCCGGTCCTGGCCGCGGCGACCAGCATGTCGGTCTGACGCGACAGGAAGGCGGGGATTTGCAGGACATCGACATGGGGTGCCACGATCGCGCATTGTTCCTCGGTGTGGACGTCGGTCAGCACCGGAAGCCCGAATTCCTTGCGCAGATCGTCGAAGATCGGCATCGCGGCATCGAGCCCGGCGCCACGCGTCGCCGACAGCGAGGTGCGGTTGGCCTTGTCGTAGCTGGTCTTGTAGACGAGGCCGATACCCAGACGTTGCGTCAGTTCCTTCAGCGCGCCGGCCATGTCGTAGGCGTGCTGACGCGATTCGAGCTGGCATGGGCCGGCGATCAGCGACAGCGGCGCGTTGTTGGCGAAGACGACGTTGCCGACGGTTACCGATGAATTGGGCGCCATCGAATTGGACGCTTGCGGCTTGCTCATAGGATCTCCCGGAAGATGAAGGCGGCACCTTGCCCGGGCGCCGGCGCAACGATGATGTCATTGCCGCTCATGTTGTAATCGATCGCCCCGGCTGCAAGCGCTCGTGCGGTCGAAGCTTTGTCGCGGATCGAAAATACAATCGCCTGAAACCGAAGATGCGGCGAAGGCCGGGCCGCCAGGCCGAAGCGCCGCGCGTAGGTTTCGGGCGTAACGACGCTCAGGACTGCGTTCGGCAGCCGCACTGCGTCACCGTTCGTTTCCAACCCGGCGGGATTCGCACCGGCGGCGATCGAGATCAGTCCGATCCGCGCGGAAGGCGTATCGCTGACCGCGATCACTTCGACGATGCCGGCTACGCCGTTAACATGCGCCTGCAGCGCCGTGCGATCGATCCTTGGCGGGTTGACGCGCTCGCAGGTGAAGAGGAAGGCGTCCGACGCGGCCTTGTCGACGGCGAAAGCCAACTTGAACGACGCCGTATCGCTCTTCCCGTCGATATCGGTGAACGCGCGCGAAAAGCTCAGCATGTCACCGCCCGACAGGCCGGCTTCAACATAGCGCGCCTGGTCGGCGTCGGCATCGCCTGTCCCAAGCACGACAGCGGAAAAGCCCTCCTCGCCCAATCTGTCGCGATAAAGCCGGTCGCGCGCTATGAAGACGTTGCCGGCCGCAATCGCCTTTTCCGTCGCCTGCTCATCCCCCACCGCCAGCGGCTCCAGATAGGTGCCGTCGGCAAAAAAGACGCAGGCGTTCTCCGTGCCGAAAGGATGGATGCCTGTCGGCGCAACGACAAAGCCGAGCGAAGCCAGACGCAATCGCACGGCATCAAGGCTCCGTGCCGGCAGCACGAGATGGTCGAGCGGATGAGCGGATTTGTTGATCATGCCGGCGCGGTGTGCCCCATTCCGGCCGACGGTTCAAGAGCGTCCGGTATCGGGTGCTGCGGCAGGCGGGCGTTGCCCTCGGTCCATCCCCCGCGCGGGGGATGTTCCAAATTCCGCCAAGATCGATTGTCAGCCCATTACAATTCGATTCCGAGAGGCTGCCCTTGCCCTTTCAGTCGAACGGGGGGATGAGCACAGCATGCTTAGGATCTTGCGGATCACACCGCATTTCTATCGGCCCGGCCGATGGCCGGTCGCCTTCGATCCGGTCGGTGGCCTGCAGAACCAGACCTGGACGATCGCGCAAGGCCTGGACACGGCTGGCGGCGTGGCGCAGACGGTGCTTACCACCTACATCCCGGGCGGCCCGCGCCATGTGCGCTTGTCGCCCAGGCTGGAGGTCAAATGCGCGGGCTTTTGGCTGCCGGAATTCGCTGCCGGTCCCTTGATGTGCTTTACTTGGTTTCTCGCGGCGTTGCCCACGCTCTTTCGCGCGCGCCACGACTTCGACCTCGTGCATATCCACTTCAACCACTCGATCTGGTGCCGTGTGATGACGGTCCTGCTCGCCAGGCTTGGCATGCCGGTGGTCGTCTCGATGAACACCGCGCTGTGGGCCGGGCTTCAGCATGCACTGAAGCTCAAGGGCAAACCCTATGACATGACGGCCTGGATCGAACGCAAGGCGCTGAAATCCGCCAATCGGGTGGTCGCGCTGACCGAGCGGTACAGGCTCGAGGCGGATCTCGAGGCTGGGCTCGGCCGCCGCGTGTCCGTGATCGCCGATGCCGTCGATGCCGAGACCTTCCACTGCCCCCTGCCGGTCGCCGATCTGCGGGCATTCCGCGCTGAGCACGGCATCCCCGACGACAGGCCGATCGTCAGCTTCATCGGCCGCATCAGTCCTGAGAAGGGCTGGCAGGATCTGCCCCGTCTCGTCGAGCGCCTGTCGGCGAAGGGGGTGTTTCTCCTGATCTGCGGCGACGGACCCGATCGGCGGAAGCTGGAGACGGCGCTTGCCGCGATTTCCCGACCTGGATCGTGGGCCATTACCGGCTTTGTTTCGCCGGAGGAGGTGAAGAAGGCTTTCAGGATTTCTCGTGTCATGGTCCTGCCGTCGCGGCGCGAGGTGCTGGGCAGCGTTCTGCTCGAGGCCATGGCCGCGGGCGTGCCGGCCGTTGCCTATGCCGTTGGCGGCGTCGGCGACGTGGCCGGCATTCCTCCCGCCTTTGCCCTGGTGGAGCAAGGCGAGCGCGACGAATTGATCGGCCGGACGCTCGAATTGCTGGACGACGGCCCTACCCGACAGACCTTCGTGCGGCGCGCGCGGCAGCGTGTGAGAGATTTCTCGGTGGATTTGGCGGTTTCGCTGACCCTCAAACTGTACAATTCCGTCCTCGCGGAGGTCGGTTGCGGATCGCGCGGCCGAACCGAGCAGTTGGCTTTCCAGAAGGACGGCGGCCCGCCGGACGGCGCGTGATCAATTTCGTGACCGCCCGCAGCCATGCCTATACCGTCCGACATCTGGTCGGCCAGGTGGGCAAT
>JAFKFE010001126.1:0-5339 GCA_017308345.1 Alphaproteobacteria bacterium
GCGCGGCGGCCGGCATGGCCGGATGGTCAAGCCGGGCGATGCCAAGGCCAGCGAGCTGATGCACCGGATCGAACTGCCCGCCGGCGACCAGGGCGTTGAGCTTGTCCACCGGCAGGTCGGGCCTGACCTTCAGCAGCGCCTTCATGGCCATCTGCGCGGTGGCGCGGCTGTTGATGCCCGGCGTGTTCATCAGGGGCGCTTCCCCGCCCTCGCCGCTGCCGCCGCCCCATGACGCCGAACCCATGTTGCCGGTGCCGGCGCCGATGCGCACGCCGCCAAGGCGGAACGTGGTCTCGGCCGGGATGAAGGTCGCGGCGGCGATGACGGCGTCGTAGCGGCCGTCGCCAGCCTCGGCCAGCAACTCCTCACGCGTGCTCAATTGCGGCAGGTAGAAGAAATGCAGCTTGCCGGGATCAAGCGCGCCGGCCTTGCCAATGCCTGTCTGGTGAAACGCGCCGCCCCTGGCCTCGACATAAGCCTTGACCTCGCTGTGGTCGGGATTGCCGTCCGCCCCAAACCGGAGGCCGACAAAGTCGCAGATCAGAATATTGGCCGATGTCATGAAGCGTCGTTTCCCTGCAGCTGTCTCCAGCTACTCCAATCCGCTATCCGATGGACAGGCGTGAAGCGGCATATCCGGGTCGCAAGCAAGGGATTTGCCCAGGAACCTAGAACCTGTCGGCCCTGAATGGCGACAGATCGACCGTCGTCGGCAACCCTGCCGCCAGCTCGGCGACGAGCTTGCCGGTGACCGATCCGGCGATCAGCCCCTGATGCCCGTGGCCGAACGCATAGATGACGTTTCGGGCGCGCCTCGCCCGGTCGATGACGGGAATGCTGTCGGGCGTCCCCGGCCGATGGCCCATCCATCTCTTCACTTCACCCTCCCGGAATTTCCTGAACATGGGCCGGGCCTGCTTCAGCAATGCGTCGGCGCGGAACATATTGGGCGGCGGTTGCAGACCTGAGAACTCCACGTTTCCGGCGATGCGCAGTCCTTCCTCCATGGGAGAGGCCACGAATTTGCGATCCGCCGAAATGGTCTGGATCCTCAGCCCCGTATCGGCGCCCTTGACCATCACGTGGTAGCCACGCTCGGTCTCGAAGGGAATGCGATTGCCGAGCTTGCGGGCAAGATCGGCTGACCAAGCGCCGGCGGCAAGGACCGCCTGGTCGACTGTACGCCGTTCGCCGCCTTCGAGGACGACCGCCTTCAGTTCCTGCCCGTCCAGCTCGAAATCCTTAACACGAGCCTGGATGAATTCGGCGCCCTGCCGCGCGGCGTTTTCGGCCAGTTTGCGCACCAGCCGCCCAGGGTTCGGACACTGGCCTTGCTCCGGCAGATAGACGGCGCTCTTGAAGATCGATGCCAGGGCGGGCTCCAATTGCCGGATCTCGTCGGCGTTGAGGATATCGACGCGCACGCCATGCGCGCGGCGCAGCTCAAGACCGTAGTTGTTCTTGCCCGGGCCATCCGCGCTTTCGTACACAAAGAGCTGGCCGCGTTTCTGCAGGAGCTCCTCGCAGCCCGCCTCCTTCATCAACGGCTCGTAGCATTCGAACGTATAGTGGTGCAGCGCCCGCATCGCCGCCGAGATTTCCTCGACACGGGATTTGCGGCTCGACGCCAGGAAACGCAAAAGCCACGGCAATGCGTGCGGCAGGTAGGCCAGCCGCACGTAAAGAGGCCCTTCCGGGTCCATCAGCCACTTGGGCACGTTCTTCCAGACGCCCGGCATCGAGTTCGGTATGCAGGATCCAGGGCAAATGCCGCCGGCGTTGCCATAGGAACACTGGTCCTCCGAACCCGGCAGGGCCGGGTCGATCACCTCGACCTCGAAGCCCTGCTTCAGCAGATAGTTGGCGCTGCAGACGCCCACGATGCCCGCCCCGATGACGGTCACCTTCCTGCCTGCGCCGCCGCGATCACCCCGCATGCCGATTGCCCCTGCTATATGTTACGGCGTCAGGTCGCTGACTGTGCCGGCCCGGAATGCCGGCAGCGACCGCGATACGACCTGCTGCAGCATGCGGAAATCGGAAAGATAGGCCATGAAGCGATAGCCCATCTTGCGCATGTCCACGCCATAGGCGACCGACCCGCAATGGATGCCGGGGATGACGCCTGCTTCCTTGCACTTGGCGGCGATGTATTCGATTGCCTCGTAGACGGCCGGGTAGCGCGGATCGAAGCCGGGCGCCTCGCCCATGGTGACGGCGAGGTCGGACGGGCCGACGAAGATCGCGTCGAGGTTCGGCGTCTTGAGGATGTCCTCGAGATTCTTGACCGCCTGCTCGCTCTCGATCATCGCCATGGTGACGACGGTCTCGTTGGCATGCTTGAAATAGTCCGGGCCGGCATAGAGCGAGGCGCGCAGCGGGCCGACCGAGCGGCCGCCCTTCGGGAAATAGCGGCATGCCCTGACGAAGGCGTCGGCTTCGTCCGCTGTGTTCACCATCGGGCAGATGACGCCATAGGCGCCGGCGTCGAGCACCTTACCGATGATTGCAGGGTCATTCCATGGAACGCGCACGAAGGGCGCCGCATCCGTCGTGGAGATGGCCTGCAGCATGGGGACCATGTCGACATAGTCGGTCGCGCCGTGCTGGAGATCGACCGTCACGGCGTCCCAGCCCTGCTGCGCCATCAGTTCGGCCGAGATGGAAGAGGGAATGCCCAGCCATCCCGTCACCGCTTCGCCGCCGGCTGCCCAGATGTCCCTTACCTTGTTCCTGCGCATGGTCGCTCTTCCTTTCAAGCTGCGGAATTGAGGATGAGATCGGATGCCTTCTCGGCGATCGCGATCGTGGTGATGTTGGTGTTGGCCGCGATGATGGTCGGCATGATCGAGGCATCGACCACGCGCAGCCCCTGCACGCCACGCACGCGGCATTCTCCGTCGAGCACCGCGAGCGGATCGCTTTCGGCGCCCATCTTGCAGGTGCCCGAGACATGCCAGCCGGACCAGACCGACTGCTTCACCCAGTCGGCGATCAGGTCGTCGTCCCGCATCATCTTGTGCATGCGGTCGGTGGTGCCGAATTTGCGCTTGAGCAATGCCTCGCGGAAGAACGGCAGATAGTCGAAGGCATAGGCGGCACTCGCCGTCTTGATCCAGTTCGAGGCCTTGCGCACGCTGAGCGCCCTCGCCTCGTCGCTGTAGCCGGCCAGGAACCAGGTGTTGACATGGGCCTGGACATCCGGCGCGGTCATGATCCGGTAGATGCGCTTGAAGCCGTCCACCAGGCGCATGAGGTCGCGGCCGTCGGACGCCATGTTCAGATCGACGATCGGCTCGTCGGTCTGGTTCGGGGACCTCAGCGTCACTGTTCCGCGCGAGTACGACTTGTTCACGCAGACGTTGAGCGCGCCCATCGCCTTGCCCAGCGGATGCCATCCCGCGCGGTTGACCGGCATCAAGAGCATGTCGCCGCGGTGGCAGTCGGCAAGGTTGGAAGAGTAACGCACGCCGAGGAAGATGTGCCTGCGCTGGCCTGGCCGGAGCCGGGCCGATTTCTTGAAATGGGCGCCGACGGCGATGTGCGGGTGATCGGTCAGATTTTCGCCGACACCGGGCACGTCCGCGATGACCTCGATCCCCAGTCTGGACAACTGCGCTGCCGGACCGATGCCGGCGCGCATGAGGATCGTGGGCGAATGGAGCGCGCCGGCGGCCACGATCACCTCCCGGGCCCGATAGGTCTTGGTTTCACCTTTTATCGTCACGCGCGCGCCGACGATGCGCGTACCTTCGCTGACCAGGCCCTCGACAAAGGCATTAGCGAAGATGTGCAGGTTCTTCCTGGCGCGCGCCCGGCTGTGAAGATAGCCGACCGCCGTCGACACCCGCTGGTCGTTCTCGTTGGACAGCGGCAGGGGAAAGGAGCCGTCATCGAAGCTGCCGTTGTAGTCCGGCTGGTAGGGATAGTCCCCTTCGGTCGCCCTCAACACCGATTTCGTGAAGCCCGCCCATTCGGGCGGAAACACGCGACGGATGGGAATGTTGCCGGCCTTGTTATGCAGCTCGCCGTCGAAGTCGAGATCGCGCTCAAGCTTCTTGAGGTAGGGAAGCATGCCTTGCCACCCCCAGCCTTTCAGGCCAAGGCTCTCCCACTCGTCATAGTCTTGCGGGAGGCCCCGCACGGCGAACTGGCCGTTGATGCTGGAGCCGCCGCCCATGACCTTGGCCTGCTCGAGCTTGGCGGTCTTGGGTGGCTGCGAGTTCAGCTTCGGGGAGCGGTTGTAGACCCTCAGCTCTGTCCAATGGTATTTGGGGTCGAAGTAGGACAGTCCGGGATAGCTGTCGGCGATGATGTCGGGGACATCGTCCGGCGGCGTGTCCGGGCCTGCTTCGAAAAGCGCGACCTGCTTGGTTTCATTTTCCGAAAGCCGGCTGGCGAGCACGGCTCCCGCGGAACCGCCTCCGACGATGATGTAATCGAAATGCATGATGTGGCTCGTTTCAGGCGTAGTTGACCCAGACGGCTTTCTGCCTGGTGAATTCCTCGAAGCCTGCCCGGCCCATGTCCTTCCCGAATCCGGATCCCTTGTAGCCGCCGGCGGTGTAGGTGAATTCGGGACTGCGGCCGTGCTGGTTCACCCAGACCATGCCGGCCTCGATGCCATCGGCGGCCTTCAATGCCTTCTTCAGATCACCGGTATGGACGCTCGCGGAAAGGCCGTAGGTCGGGTGGGCGGCAAGGGCTATGCCCTCTTCCAGCTCCGTGAAGGTGCCGACCGTGGCCACGGGGCCGAAGAACTCCTCGCGGAAGCCGATGTTGTCCTCATCGACGTTTTCCAGGAGCGTCGGCGCGTAGAAATTGCCCTCGTTGCGCGACTCGAGCGGCGCGCCGCCGGTTATCAACGAACCACCCTCGCCGATGGTCTGCCGGACCATGCCGTCGATCCGGTCGATCTGCTTGCGGCTGATGATGGGAGCAAAGGTCGTGGTCTCGTCCCAGGTCGGACCCGCCTTGATCTCCCTGGTCTTGCCGACGATGCGCTCGACCAGTTCGTCGGCTATCTTCTTCTCGACGAGGATGCGCGAGCCCGCCGTGCAGACCTGGCCCGCATTGGCCATGAAGGCCGCCGACACGCGGCTGGCCACGACATCGAGATCGCCGGCATCGGCGAGCACCAGCTGAGGGCTCTTGCCGCCGAGTTCCAGCGTCACCGGCTTGATGCCGGACTGTGCCGCCAGCGACATGATCGCCGCGCCCGTGTTCGTCGACCCGGTGAAGGAAACCATCATCACATCGGGATGGCGCACGATCGCGGCGCCGGTCGTATGCCCATATCCGTTGATGACGTTGAGCAGGCCGGCCGGCAGCCCTGCCTT
>JAFKFE010001126.1:5359-6565 GCA_017308345.1 Alphaproteobacteria bacterium
AGCCCTGCCTTCGCGGCAAGCTCGGCAAGCGCAAGCAGGCTGTGCGGCGTGAGCTCGGACGTCTTCATGACGACGGCGTTGCCCGCCGCCAGCGCCGGCGCGAATTTCCAGGCAGCCGTGATCATGGGGAAGTTCCACGGCACGATGGCGCCGACGATTCCGTAGGGCTCGCGCTTGACGTAGCTCAGCGTGCCGCTTTCGGTGGCCGTGACGATGCCCTCCAGCTTATCGCAGTACTCGGCGAAATAGCGCACGACGCCGGCCGTGCGGATGGCGTCGCCCGTGACCGTTCCCGAAATCAGGCGGCTGGAGCCCGTGGCTTCAAGCCGGCCGAGGTAGGAGTTGTTCTCCTCGATCAGCTGGGCAAAACGGAACAGGACCTTCGCACGCTCCCGAGGAGCGATTTTCGCCCACCTGCTTGCCTTGAGCGCTTCCTTCGCGGCTTTGATCGCGAGGTCGACGGCGGCTTCGCCGCCGTCATTGACGGTGCCCATCAACTGCTGGTCGGAGGGACGCAGCACCTCGATCTCGTCGCCCGGAAGATCGAGGTATCGGCCGCCAACATGGTGGCCCTTGGGGACATCGACGATTTTCGGATCAAAACTCAGCATCTTCTTTCCTTTTGGACGCATGTCGGGCGCCACGGAATTCGTCGAGACGTATTGCGCGGCGGCCTCACGCCTCTGTTCACGCGCCGTCGGCGTGCATGGCTTCCAGAAACGGGCGCAGCATGTCCGCCGATTCATGGAAGCGGCCGACGAAGCTCTTCAGCCGCTCATGCGTCGGGTGGAGCAGTATCTTGTGCGGCGGGCCTTCCTCGGCGATCAGGCCCTGATCGAGAAAGACGATGCGGTCGGCGATCTCGAAGGCAAAACCCAGTTCGTGCGTCACGATCACCATGGTCATGCCGCTTTTGGCCAGCTCGACCATGGCCTTCATAACCTCGCCGACGAGCTCCGGATCGAGCGCGGATGTCGGCTCGTCGAAAAGCATGACCTTCGGCTGCATTGCCATGGCGCGGGCGATCGCGACCCGCTGCTGCTGGCCGCCTGAGAGCTGGCGCGGATGTTTGTCGGCGTGCTGCTCCAGCCCCATCGTCCTGAGCAGTTGCATGGCCTTGTCGCGCGCCGCGCCCGCCGCTTCCTTCTTGACCGTCACGGGACCTTCCATGACGTTCTGAAGCGCCGTCATGTGCGGGAACAGGTT
>JAFKFE010001127.1 GCA_017308345.1 Alphaproteobacteria bacterium
ATTGAGGTCGGACCGTGTCAAGAGCATTTTCAACCGTTACCGGAAGAGAGTCGACAGATCGCGCTCGTCCATCACGCTGCTCCTCCTTCAGAGAGGCACAATTTGCGCCCGAGCCGTTTTGAACGTGGCTCAGGCGGAAACGAATCACCATATTTGTTTACAATGTATAACACATGCGGCTGGAAATGCGCACTCGCAACAGTTTGTGCGCTTTGTCGCGTTGCGGCAACGATAGGCTCCTGACACAATGCTGTCAGGAATCGGGTTGGTTCCGGCGACTGAAAGGCAGTGGTCGATAGCATGGCAAGCATGAATACCGGCAGGAAGAAGAGACGCGGCAGCGCACCGGCAATCGAATGGCCGACGGTATTTCTCGCTCTCTTCTGCTACGGCGCGTGGTTCGCTGTCGGTTTCCTGCTCTGGCCAGCCTATCCTGTCATTGCGTTGATCGCCCTGGCGGTGATCCTGGCCCTGCAATCCTCGCTGATGCATGAGGTGTCGCACGGTCATCCGACCCGCAGCGCCAGGATCAACGAAGCCTTCGTCTTCCTGCCGATCGGGCTTGTCTGGCCGTTCCGGCGCTTCAAGACGATCCACCTTCGCCACCATGCCGACGAGCGGCTGACCGATCCGCTGGACGACCCGGAGAGCTATTACAAGGCGCTCTGGATGCATGAAGAACTGCCGCCGGCGATGAAGCTCCTCCTCAAGATCAACAATACCATGGCCGGCCGCTTCGTCCTCGGCCCGTGGCTGTCGTCGGTCGGCTTCTTCATCGACGATGCCAGGCAGATGCTTGCCGGCGACAAAACGGTCGGCAAGGCCTGGCTGCTGCACGCCATCGGCATCGCCGTCGTGGCGCCGATCGTAACCTTCGGCTTCGGCATTCCGATCTGGCTCTACGTGCTGGTGCCGGTCTGGCTCGGACAGTCGCTGATTTCGGTGCGCACCTATGCCGAGCATCAATGGTCCGAACATCCCGAAGGGCGCACCATCATCGTCGAACGCTCGCCGCTGTCGTTCCTGTTCCTCAACAACAACCTGCATTTCGTGCATCACAAGAGCCCGACGGTTGCTTGGTACAGATTGCCGAAGCTGTTTCGCGATCGCCGCGCGGAATGGCTGCGGATGAACAACGGCTATGTCTATCCGAACTATCTGTCGCTGATAAAATCCTATGCCTTCAAGGCCAAGGAGCCGGTCATCCATCCGGTATTGCGCCGCGCGCCGGAACCCGGCCGTGCCTTCAAGCCACGCGTCAGGGCGCGCAACGTCAACGGACTGGGCACGGCGCCAGTTCCGGCGGAGCCGCCGAAAGAGTAATTTCGACTTTCCGCGACCGCTTTTTTCGCGGCAGAACGCAGGCACCGAAGATTGCCTGTCCTTGAAAGCTATTCGAGATGAGCAAGTTCGTTGCGGCCCTGCCGATGTATGACTGGCCCGAGGCGCGAGGCGAGGTGGACGCGCAGTGGGCGCGGCTACGCGACGCTTTCCGTCAAAGGGGCATCGAGGCGCCGGAGGCCGTCCTGCGCAGCAATCGCGAACTGCCGCCGGTGCCTGGCGGAATCCTTGACGACGCCGGACAATTGATTGCGCCGGACCCGGCGACGCTGCCCCCGGACGAGTTCGATTTTCACCAGCTCTGGCTGAGCCCGGCGCTGCTTTTCGGGCAGACCTGCTGGGGGCCGATGGAACTCGGCCTTGCCCGGCATGTGCAGGTGATCGCACAGCCGAACTACGATGCGTTCGAGGGCGGGCAGGGAGAACTCTATTCCAGCGCGCTGGTGATGCCCGCGAATGGCGGACCGCCGGTTGCCTCGCCGCGGGATGGCAAGGCCCTTATCCCGATCGATCTCCTGCGCGGCAAGCGCTTCATCTTCAACAATCCGGATTCGATGTCCGGGCTGATCGGGCTGACGCGCGACCTGGAGGCGATGGGCGAAAGCCTGGACATCTTCGCCTCGCGCAGCGAGAGCGGAGGCCACCGGTCGTCGATCATCGCCATCGCCGAGGGCAGGGCCGATATCGCGGCGATCGACTGCGAAAGCTGGGCGCTGGCGCAGCGCTTCGAGCCGGCGGCCAAAGGCGTGAGGGTGGTCGGCTGGACGGCGCGGCGCAAGGGCCTGCCCTATATCACCGCCAGGACGATGCCGGAAACGATGGTTGCCGCGATGCGCGAGGCCGTCGCGGCGGTCGAAAGCGGGAGATCAGAGCAGCCGCTCGTCCAGCGGGTAGGCTGACAGCTTCTCATTGCCGGTCCCGGTGATCAGGATCTGCTCCTCGATCTTGACGCCCTCGCGCCCGCCAAGCCGGCCGATATAGCTTTCGACGCAAAGCACCATGCCGGGTTCGAGCACGCCGTCCGGCGTGTCCGCGGTCCAATCGCCGGCATGCGGCAGCGTCGGATATTCGTCCGCCAGGCCGACGCCATGATAGAGCACGCCGTAGCGTGTCGGATAACAGTCATCCGGCGGCACCGCCGAGCGCTCGACGAGATCGCGGAAGGAGATGCCCGGCCGCATCAGATCCGTGTTGTGGGCGATCTGGTCGGCGGCGATGCGGAACAGATCGCGCTGCTCGTTCGACGGTTGCCTGTCGCCGCAGAGCCATGTGCGCGAAAGGTCGGCGCAGAAGCCGTAAGGGCCGATGAGATCGGTGTCGAAGGCGACAAGGTCGCCATTCTCGACTATGCGCGAGGAGCATTCCTGGAACCAGGGATTGGTGCGCGGGCCGGACGACAGCAGCCGCGTTTCGATCCATTCGCCGCCGCGCGCGATGTTGCCGCGATGCAGTTCCGCCCACAGTTCATTCTCGGAAATACCGGGCTTCAATGCTGCTTCCATCTCGCCCATCGCCGCCTCGCAGGCGACGATGGCGCGGCGCATGGCGAGGATCTCATCCGGCGATTTGATGAGGCGCGCATTCTCCATCACCGCCTCGCCATTGCCTATCGCAATGCCGCGGCGGGCGAGTTCCTCGACGCCTTCGGGATTGATGTGGTCGACGGCGATGCGGCGATTGCCGCCGCCAAACTCGGCCATGAGTTCGGCGATGCCGGCGCCCCAGCGACGGACCTTCTCAGCGGTCAATTCGCCGCTGTAGAGATACATCCACGACACGGCCGGGCGCACCTCGTCGACGACACCAGAATGGTCGGACAGGTGCTCGCAGGAGAAATAGTCGAACAGCACCACCGGGCCTTCGGTGGCGACGAAACAGTGGCGCGTCGGGTTGTGCGCGACCCAGAGCTGCATGTTGGTCGAGTCCGTCGCGTAGCGGATGTTGACCGGGTCGTAGAGCAGCGCGCCGGCATAGTCGCGGCGCTTCAGCTCGGCGCGGATGCGCTCAAGCCGGTATTTCCGGATGGCCGGCAGGTCGGGAGCGGCAACGCCGGCCGCCGCCCATTCCGCTTCGGCTGTCGCGCCATAGCCCAGCACATGCTGGTTGAGCGAGGCCGCTTTCTCGCGGGAGGCTTCGCGCAACGCCTCGACCGAGCCGGGCTCGAACGGCATGATCTTGCGGTGGCGGCCGAAGCGTTGCTTGTCCATTCATCCCCCTGAAGCCGGCTGCGCGGTCTTCTTGTACAGTTTTGTGATTGTGACCTTGCGCGGCGGGAAGCCGAGCGCCTGCGGCACTTCAACAGTGCGGTGGATGGTGTCCATCGCGTAGCCGGCTCTCGCCAACTCTTCGAAGACGTCCGAGGGCGATTCCCTGTCATCGGTCAGGACAAGCACAGCCGGATCGCGGATCGACCGGGCGAAGTCCGGCGTCTCGTCGTCGAGCGCGATGATATCTGCATCGACCAGCCGCAGATTGCCGACCCAGAACCAGCTCGAGACCACGGTCTTGACCGGTCCGTCGGCGTTGATCTGATCGTAAAGCGACCGGTAGTCCATGCGCACGATGCCGCCGCGGCTGTCGCCGCCGTTCACGTGCATGTACCAGCTAACCGGTAGCACAAGGACGGCAAGGAGAGCGCCGACGAACACGATGGTTGCTTGCGTTTTCCGGCCCCTCTCACCCATGGCGTCGAAGCGCATCGCAAGGGCCGCGGGCAAGAGGATGAAGATGGGTAGCATCCAGCGGTCGCGAAACTGGGTGATGCCAGCCGCCAGCACGACTGTCACCATGACCACGAGGCCAAGGGCGATCGCCCGCCACAACAGCTTTTCCGGCCACCTTACCGGCCGAGGCTCCGCCGGTTTTGCTCGCGCCAGGAAATACGCGACGGCAAGAATCACGGCCGGCAGTCCTGCGAAATTGACGATCGCGTTGGCCAGTCTGCGGATGCCGAGAAGCGCCGTTCGCGCAATGCTGCCGCCTTCGGCGACGCCGAGGCCCTCTTGATGCGACAGCAGATCTTCCAGATGCGTGAGGCTCCAGTATAGCGTCGGCAGGCAAGCAAGGATCGCTACCGCCACGCTGATCAGGAAACGGCGGTCGAAGATCGCGTCACGCGTTTGGCGAACCGAGAGAGATGCCAGGAACAGGGCGGCAAGGAAGATGACGATGTTGTATTTCGACAGCATGGCGGCCGCCGTCGCCAGGCCGAAAAAAGCGTAGGCAATGGCCGATCGCCGCTTCTCAACCTCGACCAGAGCCAAAAGCAGCACCGAGGTGAAACAGAATATGGCGACCGAGTGGGTGAGGGCGTGCTGCATCTCCCAGAAGATCTGAGGAAACAGAAGCAGTCCGAACATGCCGGCCGCAGCGGCGCGGTTCGAGTAGCCGAGGCGGCGTATGGCGGTGAAATAGGCGGTCAGCCCCGCGGCCAGCAGGCCGTATTTGACGATCTTGAGGGCAAGGACGCTGGTTCCGACCAGCGAAGCCGCAAGCATGGCAAGCCAGGTGTACAAAGGCGGTTGCGAACTGCCGTAGCCGGCAGCCAGGAACCGCATTTCCATCAGTTGCTCGGAATCGTCGACGCCGACACCCGTGCCCGCGACGTGGGACAACAGCGTCATCACCACAATCTGGGTCAGGCAGTAGAGGAGGGCAAACGCGACCGCGGCGCTGAATGGGCCGACCCGTTCATCGCAGAGCCAATCGGTCCATTTCTCTAGCTGCCGCAAGGGGATCGTCTTCTCATGCTGATGCGCCGGTAGCAGGCTCGACCATGCCATGACAACCGGCGCTCCAACAATTCGCCAGAGCGGTTTCACCGTTTCGTAAACGGCAAACCGCTCTGTCTATCTGTTTTACGCAATTCCGGGCGGAAAACCGTGTCACACTTTTCCTGGAATTGCTCTCGCGTCAGGCCCGCATCTTCTCGCCGCTCGGGTCGAAGGGGGGCTCGACATTGATACGGGCCGGGCGGCGGTGGCCGAGGATCTC
>JAFKFE010001128.1 GCA_017308345.1 Alphaproteobacteria bacterium
CCGCGATCCTCGACCAGGCGATCGAAGCGCTGGCGATTTCCCGCAGGGCGATGGCGGAGCAGGGCATCCATCTGGCGCTGGCGGCGATCTTCGGCGTGGTCGCCGAAGCCGACCGTTATTTCGCTTCCCAGGAGCCCTGGGCGCTGCGCAAGACCAATCCGGAGCGCATGGAGACGGTGCTTTGGACGACGGCGGAGTTGGTGCGCCGGGTGGCTGTGCTTTGCCAGCCGTATATCCCAGGATCGGCCGCCAAGCTGCTCGACCTGTTGGCCGTGCCGACGGACAAACGCGCTTTCGAGCATGTGCATGCCGATCATGCATTGGTGCCCGGCACCGTGCTGCCGGCGCCGGAGGGCGTGTTCCCGCGTTACGTCGAGCAGGATGGCAAAGCCTGATGCTGGTCGACAGCCATTGCCATCTCGACTTTCCGGACTTCGCCGAGGAGCGGGCGGCTATCGTCGCCCGCGCCCTCGCCGCCGGCGTTGGCCGCATGGTCACGATCTCGACGCGCGTGAAGCGTTTTCAGCAAATACTTGAAATTGCTGAAGTTTTCAATGAAGTCTATTGCTCGGTCGGCACTCATCCGCACAACGCGGCGGAAGAGCTCGACATCACCGCCGACGAACTGGTGCGGCTTGCCCAACACTCCAAGGTAGTGGCGATCGGCGAAGCCGGGCTGGATTATTACTACGACAAGGCGCCGCGCGATGCGCAGGCGCGGGGTTTTCGTACCCATATCGCCGCCGCGCGCCGGACGGGCCTGCCGCTCGTCATCCATGCGCGCCAGGCCGATGACGACATGGCGTCGATCCTCGAGGAAGAGACAGGGAAGGGTGCCTTCCCCTTCATCCTGCACTGTTTTTCGTCCGGACGCAGGCTGGCCGAAGTCGGCGTGGCGCTGGGCGGCTATGTCTCCTTTTCCGGCATCCTGACCTTCAAGAACTCCGCCGATCTGCGCGCCATCGCCGCCGACGTCCCGCGCGACCGGCTGCTGGTCGAGACCGACGCGCCTTACCTCGCGCCGATCCCGCATCGGGGAAAACGCAACGAGCCGGCCTATGTCACGAACACGGCAAAGGTGCTCGCCGAAACCATCGGCGTCAGCGAAGCCGAGATCGCCGATATCACCACCGGGAACTTCTTCAGGCTGTTCACAAAGATGCCGCGTCCGGACATGACGCGGACATGAGCGGCAGGCTGCGCTTCACCATCCTAGGCTGCGGCTCATCGCCCGGCGCGCCGCGCATCACCGGTGATTGGGGCAATTGCGATCCCGCGAATCCGCGGAATCGGCGCATGCGCACGGCAGCCCTGGTCGAGCGCATTGCCGCCAACGGCGCGCGCACCACGGTCGTCATCGACACCGGGCCGGATTTCCGCCTGCAGATGCTGATGGCTTCGGTCAGGCGTATCGACGCCGTCGTCTATACCCATCCGCATGCCGACCATATCCATGGCATCGACGATCTGCGCGGCTTCGTGCACGACCAGCGGCACAGGATCGACATCCACGCCGACGAACCGACGATGGAGCGGCTGCGCCAGGCGTTCGGCTATTGCTTCGAGACGCCGCCGGGCAGCTCGTATCCGCCGATTGTCAAGCCGCATCTCATCGATCACGCCAAACCGGTGGTAATCGAAGGCGAGGGGGGCGCCCTCACCTTTGTGCCGCTGCCGCAGATCCATGGCGACATCATTTCGCTCGGCTTCCGCATCGGCCGGCTCGCCTACTGTCCGGATATCAGCGACTTCCCGTCCGCCACGGCCGAGCGCTTGCGCGGCCTAGACATGCTGGTGCTCGACGCGCTGCAGTATAACACCCATCCCAGCCATCTGTCGCTCGGCCAGGCACTGGGCTGGATCGAGAAACTGGCTCCGAACAGGGCCGTGCTGACGCATATGCACGTGCCGCTGGACTATGCCGTGGTGATGGCCGAGACGCCGGAACACGTGGTGCCGGCCTATGATGGCCTGGTGATCGAAATGCCTTTCGAATCAGAGCGGTAGCGCGTTTCTATCGTGGGACGTAAGGGAGGGGTCTGGTGTTTCCCGCGGTCTTTAGCGTTATCTCATACGTGTGTTGTGCGAAAAAAGTAATGATTTCCCGCTGGACGGTTGACTTATATTTGATGCATTCTATCGGTGTTGGAATGTCGTGATCCAAAGTTGTTACTAGTAACTTCAAGGGGATAAGACAATGCCGAATTTTCCGACCGACCCTGATCATCTTCGTAATGTCACACAAGAGCTAGTCAAGGCCATTACCTCTCCGGAGGTAATAGAGCAGATGAGACAATTTCGAGAAAAGGCTGCCGCTGGCGGCAATTTTACTGAGGCCGGCGATCTCATGTCGCTTGAAAGCCTTAAAGCGGCCGGAGCTAACCTTCCAGACGGCTTCAGGATAACGAGCCGTGTCTTTGAAGATAAAAGCACCGGGAAGACTATAGATCTTGGTCCCGAGACGCCATTTGACCCGAACAACCCCGTAGGCCTCGGACCTAAGGACATTAACGCAGTCAGCGGCTGCGCAGGCGGTGGCGCCGCAACGGTTTGCGCTTGTGCTGGCGGCGGCACTTGATCCATTGGGCATTGAAGGGAAAGGCTATATGTCCAATTACCACAATCTCACGTACGGGCCGACAGACCTACAGACAGTTATGCATGAACGGTACGCCAAGCTGATAGCATTCGTGACAACTTCGCAATTTCGCACCGTCATCGACGAACTGTTTGCTCTCCATCCCAATTCACGGCCTGCTTACGTTCAACGAGTCTTGCTTGATCCTTTAGAGCTAGAGAAACGCGGCATCGTGGTTCCGGAAGGAATTCTGATTCAGCGATCCGCGTTTGGCGACCGCAGACCAACTCTCTTTGCGGTCAAACATTTTCTACCT
The DNA here is from genome assembly GCA_017308345.1 of Alphaproteobacteria bacterium. Lineage (GTDB taxonomy): Bacteria > Pseudomonadota > Alphaproteobacteria > Rhizobiales > Rhizobiaceae > Mesorhizobium. The sequence continues at coordinate 2,895 of JAFKFE010001128.1, forward strand.
GACGGATTCCGAGACGTATGGGAGAACGTCAATTTGACGTTCGACAACGAATATGCCGAGACCGATGTCTCCAGGGAACGAGACGACTGTTGGCGTTCGCCTCTCTCTCCAACGGAACAGGCACTCCAAATATCATCAGCGAACGACCGTTCGCTGAACCACGCTGTATAATATTCTGGCTGGTCAGCGTGCCGTGCTACAAGGCTAGACGCTGGCCGGCCGGAACTGTCGTCTGTTCGTGTATGCTAGTTCCATAATCTATCTTATGCGACAAACGGATACGCAGTTGCCCAAGCCCCCGGGAGCCGCCTTTCGTCGCGCGGCGGCAGCGTCAAGCGTCGATCAGGCCCTTCGCGGCCAGAGTTGTCCGTGTGGCCGCGTTCAGGTCGTAAGAGCCGAACTCGCCTGCGCGGACCCAGGCGTGATCCTCGAACTCATCGTTGAGCTCAACCGTCCGGTTGGCGGCGCGGCAGTCGAATATGAGGTAGATCATGTAGATCTCCTCGGTCGATCTATCCGCATATGTCTTGACCCGGATATCGTCGCGAAACGTCCAAGGCTTCGCCTGCACGATCTCGAGCTTCTCGCCGAGCTCCTCGCGAATCTCCCGGCGAAGCGCCTCTTCGATCTTCTCGCCGGCTTCCATTCCGCCACCGGACAACGCCCATTGACCAGGAAACACCCCTCGGTCGCTCGGCATCTTGCAAAGCAGATAGGCACCATCATTCTCGATAAGCGGGCAGACGATGGTCCTCTGCTTCATTGCGGTCTCCGGAATTTTGTGACGATTGCCTACTGTAGCAAGCTCGACACCGCGGTCTCAAGCAGGCCGTGCGTCTCACTTCAGATCCGACAGCTCGTCATCAAGGATCAGTGCCTGCCTTGCCGTCGCGTCGAGCGCGCAGCTGACCATGATATTGCTCTGGCGATCGGTGTTTGTGGTTTCGGCGGACGCCTCCGCCACGCATCGCGCGTCGCGGTAGGCGATCCAGGCGCGCTGCATCTTGCGGTAGCCTTCCCGCGCCTTGGGCGCGGCCTTGGCCATCAGCGCCTTGTAGGTGGTATTGAGACGATCCTCCCACACACCGACCTCGCGGTTGGCGCAATCGATCAGTCCCAGTTGCGACTGGCCGTCGTCGCTCTCGAAAGAACAAAGCTCGGTCACGTAATTGATGCACGAGGCAGGCTCATGCCCAGCGAGCTTGGTGACGTTGTTGATATGGATGGCAGGCGTCGGCGTATCGCTCACCCCGGGGACGTTGCCTGGAAATTCGCCGACATATTTCAGGCATTCGGCAAGCGCCGCCTTGTCCGAGGTCCGCACCTTCTCCTTGGCCATCGCCGGCGGCAAGGCGGCAAAGAGCAACCCAAAACCCACCAGTATCAGGACGCTTTTCATCGCCGCAGTTCCCCCCTTTGGGCTTCAGAGTCGCAGAACGCGGCTCCTGCAGGCTCCAGTAAAGGATCGCTCCCTGCCCGTCCGATGCGGCCGTGCTTGGCTGGTGATCTTCGGCAATGGCGTCGAGCCTGTGAAGCGGCTAGCCTGCCCGAGCCGCTTTCGCGCCGGACGCATCTTCAGGACCGCAAAAAATGATCGCCTCGCCATCCTTTCTCGACTTTCCTGATCGCCTCCCCGACTTGCGCGCGCCGAAAGCCGTGATCTTCGGGGCCGGACACGGCAGCACCTACCCGGCGCAGGACAGCGGCGACCATGCGCAGGCGCCCGATGCCATCCGTACCGCCAGCCAGGAGGATGCGGCATTTGTCGGGCACTGGGATTTCGACCTGGGCGGACCATTGTTCGATGACGGACCGGCCTGCTGCATCGACGCCGGCAACGTCTCGACCATCATGCATGACAATGCCGGCAACCGCGCCCGCATCGAGGCGAAAACACGCGAAGTCTTGTCCCTCTCAGCGGTACCGATCCTGCTTGGCGGCGACGATTCCGTCGTTATTCCGTTCCTGGCAGGCTTTGCCGGCCGTGGCCCCATCTGGATACTGCAGATCGACGCCCATATCGATTGGCGCGACGACGTGCATGGCGAATGCTACGGCTATTCGAGCCCGATGCGGCGGGCGAGCGAGATGCCGCATGTCGCCGGCATGGTGCAGGTCGGCCTGCGCAGCGTTGGCAGCGCACGCATTGGCGAAATCGAAGCGGCGCGGCGCCATGGCAGTTGCTTCGTGACCGCTCGCGAGGTTCATGCCCTGGGTGTCGAAGCCGCTCTACGGCATATACCGGAAGGCGCGCGTGTCGTCGTCACATTCGACTGCGACAGCCTCGACCCCTCGATCATGCCGGGCGTAGCGGCGCGCACGCCTGGCGGCCTTACCTACACCCAGGCGATCGACCTGATCGCCGGCCTTGGCAAGCGGGCCAGGATCGCCGGGTTTGACCTTGTCGAGCTTTATCCTCCCGCAGACGTTGACGGCCTG
>JAFKFE010001129.1 GCA_017308345.1 Alphaproteobacteria bacterium
CATCGTCGCTGTGCCAGCGGGCGACGCGTTGCGCCAGGTCGGCAAGCGCTTGCACAAAAATCCTCCGTTCCGCCGCGTCGGCTTGCGGTTCGGCGCGCACCCGCGCCAGCGCGGTTTCGCGGGCTAGGAACCAGCTATGCGTCAAGAGCGGATGGCGTACGAGGAAGGGCGCCATGCCGAGCCCCGTCGCATTGCCGACCCCGAGCGCCCGGCGCAAATGCGGCGCCAGCCTTGCCGCGCCGGCCGGGTTGCGGCGACGGGCGATATGATCGACCAGGTCGAGCATGAAGGACCGGATCAGCCAGACGGTGAGCATCTCCGCCTGGAAGGACCCCGAAAGCTCGGGACGCGCGGCGATCTCGTCACGGTCGGCGATGCCGAACTTGCCATTGCCGTAGACCGCCGTGGTGCGCAGCAGATAGCCGACGCCGAGCAGTTGCTCCTCATCCGGCTGTTGTCCCTGCGCCAGCGCCGTGGCGACGTCCTCAAAGAGCCTGACACTCTTGTTGGCGCGCGCCAGCACGAGTTCGCGGCTGGTGTAGCGGCCTGCCTCCTGCAGCGGCGCATTTGCCTCCAGTCGCGCGATGTCGGCGGCGTCCGGCAACCCGTCGCAAAGCACGTAGCTCGTGTCCCAGGCCTGCGCGATCACCCGGTCGGACCGCTTCTCGTCGTCGAGCGGCGTCGAGAACGCGACAAGGCTGTAGGTCCTTGCCGGCGTGTCGACCGCATAGACCGCGCGTCCGAACCCGTTGTCGTCCAGCTCGAACAAGTGCTTGCGCACCCGCCATTTTTCCCTGGTGGCACGACGGATCAGCTGGCGCAGGAAGCTGAGACGCGTCGGATGCGCGGCGCCCAGCCGCTCAAGGCGCATGACGACTTCCGGCGGGCGCAGCGCGATCGCCGTCATGCGGCGGTCCCGGCGAGCTTTTCGAGCGTGGCAAGCGTCTCCGCCGCCACCTCGATGCCTTCGCTCAGGTTGCGCTCGCGCGCGTCGAAGCGCTTCATCCCGGGAAGCCTCGCCTCACCGACGAAGGCGCCGGCGACGGTTTCCAGATTCCCCGCGAACGCCCCGGCCGAGGTCGCATCGGGCGAGACCGCCAGGAAGAACTGGCCGGTTCCGGGCGGGCCGCCGGCGGTGCCGGAGAAGGGGCTCGCGACAAGCCCGGTATTGGCGCCCGTCAGGCACGCGGCAAAGATCTCCACCAGCAATGCGGAGCCGACGCCCTTGTAGCCCCCCGCCGGCGCCATCGTGCCCTTCAACGCCTCGCCGGCGTCGGTGGTGGTCTCGCCATCCGCGCCGAAGGCCCAGCCGGGCGGGATCGGCTCGCCGGCGCGGGCGCGCTTGATCACCTCGCTCTTGGCGACGACGCTGGCGCTCTGGTCGATGACGAGGCGCGCGCCGCCCTGGCCGTCGGGAACCGCCAGCGACCAGGGATTGGTGCCAAGCGCCGCCTTGCGGCCACCCCAGGGCGCGATCGAGGCCGGCGCGTTGGTGAAACCCAACCCGACGAGGCCGGCCTGCGCGATGCGTTCGGTGTGATAGCCGAGCGCGCCGCAATTGTAGGAATTGCGGATGGCAAGCGCCGCCACGCCTTGCGAGCGGGCCGCTTCGATCAACGGCGGGAGACCGATCGCGATGGCGGCGTGGGCAAAGCCATTGCCCGCGTCGACGGCGACGACCGCCGGAGCCGGCCGCGTCAGGCGCGGTTCGGCGAGACCCAGGACCTTGCCGCAGGTCAGATGCTCGCAATAGGTCGACAGATACATCAGGCCGTGCGACTTCAGGCCGTCGCGTTCCGCCGCCGCGATGCCGGCGGCCAGCGCCTCGGCCTGCCGCTCGCTTGCGCCGTGGCGCATCAGCGCCTCTCGGGCGAGTGTTTCGATGCGGGCTTGCGTCAGGCGTGTCATCCTCTCACCACCGTTCATGCCACGGCATAGCCGAACTCTGTTTCGCTCGCTCGCGTCTGCAGGCGGATGCATTCGATGAAGCGCAGCGACGCGGGCTGCAGGTTGCGGCCTTCCTTGGCGATCCAGCCGACCGTCCGGCTGGAGCGCGGATCGGCAAGCGGAACGAAGCGCACGTCGTGGCTGCTTTTCCAGCGGCAGAGCCGGGGCAGGATGGTGACGCCCAGCCCCGCCTCCACCATCGCCAGGTTGGAGCTCACATTGGTCGCGGTGAGTTTCGAGCCGGCGGCAAGCGCCTCGGTCTCGGCAAGACCAAGCGCTGCCGCCGCGCCATTGCGGATGAAGCTCTCGCCATCGAGTTGCGCCCATTTCAACGGACGCTTCGATTTTGCCAGCGGATGATCGAGCGGACAGACGAAATCGAGCGGCTCGTGGAACAGCGGCTCGAAACTGAGCTGCGGCCGCCTGGTCGCGAGCACGCACAGGCCGACCTCGACCATGCCGTTTTCGACCGCGTCGACGATGGCGCTGGAATCGCTGTCGCGAACATGGATGTCGAACCGGCCGCCCTCGGCGCGAAGCTGTGCGATCGCGCGCGGCAGCAAGGTCACGGCGACCGAAGGCACGCTTGCCACGTCGCAGCGTCCCTGCAAATCCGCGGCGTAGCTGGTCATCGCCAGGCAGGCGCGGTCGTAATGGGCGATCATGGCACGCGCCTCGTCGAGCACGATGCGGCCAACCGGTGAAAGCGCGCCCTTGCGTTCGCTCTCGAACAGCGGCGCGCCGATATCGTCTTCAAGCTGCTTCAGGGTCATCGACACGGCGGACGGCGTGCGGCCGATCTGGTCGGCGGCGGCGCGCACGCCGCCGGTCTCGCAGACCGCGACGAAGCTGCGCATGCCTGTCAGGCTGATGGTTTTGGTCACTGTTAAGCTTGCCTGAACATTTGTGCCAAAAATTGAGCTTGATTGAAGTTCACAGCATTGGTTAGGTCGTTGTCAACCGAATTGATGCAGGTCGAACAGAATGCTGAACGGTCGGAACTTCGTTGCAGGCGAATGGCGCGACGGCGCCGACTGGGTCGAGGATATCAGCCCATCGGACGTGACCGACGTCGTCGGGCGTTTCGCCCAGGCGCGGCCTACCGACATCCATGACGCCGTGGCGGCGGCGCAAGGCGCGCAGCGGGAATGGGCGGCGGCCGGGCTGGAAGCGAGAGCCGCCGTTCTCGATGCCGTCGGTCGTGAATTGATGGCTCGCTCGAAGGAACTTGGCGAACTGCTGTCGCGCGAGGAGGGCAAGACCCTTCCCGAGGGCGTCGGCGAGGTTTATCGCGCCGGACAGTTCTTCACCTATTTCGCCGCCGAGGCGCTGCGTAATCTGGGCGGCTCGGCCGACTCCGTCAGGGCCGGCGTCGATGTGCTGATCGAGCGCGAGCCGCTCGGCGTCGTCGCGATCATCTCGCCTTGGAACTTCCCCATCGCCACCGCGTCCTGGAAGATCGCGCCGGCGCTCGCCTTCGGCAACGCGGTGGTCTGGAAGCCGGCCAGCATCACCCCGGCCAGCGCATGGGCCCTGACCGAGATCATCAGCCGGCAGGCAGTCCCGAAAGGCCTGTTCAACCTGGTGATGGGATCGGGCTCGACGATCGGCCGCGAGCTTGCCGCCAATGCCGGCATACAAGGGTTGAGCTTCACCGGCTCCGGCGCCGTCGGTTCCGGCATCGCGGCGCTGGCCGCCGCGCGTTTCGTGAAGCTGCAGCTCGAAATGGGGTCGAAGAATCCGTTCGTCGTGATGGATGACGCCGACCTCGATCGCGCCGTCGACCTTGCGGTGAACGGCGCCTTCGGCGGCACCGGGCAGAAATGCACGGCGTCGTCCCGCCTGATCGTCCACCGGCCGATCCATGATGCCTTCGTCGAGAAACTGCTGGCCAAAACCAAAGCGCTGAAGGTCGGTCATGCGCTCGAGGCCGGTGTCCAGATGGGACCGGTGGTCAGCGCCGAGCAGCTCTCGGCCAATCTCGATTATGTGACGCTGGGCATCAGCGAGGGCGCCGAGCTTGCGACAGGCGGCGAAGCGCTCGACCTGGCGCATCGCGGTCATTACATGGCGCCTGCCGTGTTCCTCAACGGTGGCTCGCGCATGTGCATCAACCAGGAGGAGATGTTCGCGCCGATCACCTGCGTCATTCCCGCCGACGATCTCGACGAGGCGATCTTCCTTGCCAACGACACGCCCTATGGGCTGACGGCGGGGATCGCCACGCGCTCGCTGGCGCGCGCGACGAAATTCCGCCACGCCTCGCGCTCCGGCTGCGTCATGGTCAACCTTGCGACCGCCGGCACCGACTATCACGTGCCGTTCGGCGGCGTCCGCGCCTCCAGCTACGGCCCGCGCGAGCAGGGGCGCGCGGCGGTTGAGTTCTACACCCAGGTCAAGACGTCATACATCCACGCGGGCGCGGCCGAATGACCGGCCCCGCCGAACCGCCTCAAGTGCTCATCGACGGGCTGCAATACTGCAACTGGTCGCGCGAAATTTTCGAGGAGATGCGCCGGGGCGGGTTGACCGCGGTTCACGCCACGGTCGGCTATCACGAAGGTTTTCGCGAGACGGTGCGTCACCTCGTCGACTGGCGCGCGCGCTTCCGCGACAATGAGGACCTCATCCTCCTGGCGCGCGATGCCGGCGACATCGAGCGGGCGCGGACCTCGAACCGGACGGCGATTTTCCTCGGCCTGCAGAACCCGATGCCGATCGAGGACGACATCGGGTTGATCGAAATGCTCTTCGATCTCGGCATCCGTTTCATGCAGCTCACCTACAACAACCAGTCGCTGCTCGGCTGCGGCTGGATGGAAAAGGAAGACAGCGGCGTGACGCGGATGGGGCGCGAGGCGATCGCCGAGATGAACCGGCTCGGCATGATCATCGATCTGTCTCATGCGGGCGAGCGGACCGCGCTCGAAACGATCGCGCTCTCAGAGCGCCCGGTGGTCATCAGCCACGCCAACCCGCGTTGGCTGCGCGACAGCAATCGCAATGTATCCAAGGACGTGCTGCAGGCATTGCGCGAAAGGGAAGGGCTTCTCGGCCTCTCGCTTTATCCGCTGCATCTCCCGAACGGTTCGGACACCACCCTGAAGCAGTTTGGGATGATGGCTGCGGAAGCGTCTGAAATCATGGGGGCGGAGCATCTCGGCATCGGCTCGGATCTGTGCCAAGGGCAACCCGACAGCGTCGTGCGCTGGATGCGCGAGGGCCGCTGGACCCGCGAGGTCCAGGCCGCTGCAAGCTTCCCGGCCCAGCCGTCCTGGTTCGGATCGAACCTCGATTTTCCCGGGCTTTCGCAGGGCCTCCGCTTAGCGGGCTTCGGCGAAGCCGAAACCCGCCTTGTGCTTGGCGGCACCTGGC
>JAFKFE010001130.1 GCA_017308345.1 Alphaproteobacteria bacterium
GATCAGCGAGAACGGTCCCTCGGCCAGATCGACCGACTCGACGACCTGCCCGGCGCCGAGATTGCGAAGATCATCGTGGTGTCGAGCCGAGGCGATTGCTGTCACCAGGGCGCCTTGCTCGCGGGCGATCTGGACCTGGAAGCGGCCGACCGCGCCGCTTGCGCCGGTGATCAGCACCCGCTGGCCGGCGAGATCGCCGCCATGGCGCAAGGTCCGCAGCGCCGTCGTGCCCGCGACCGGAAGCGTGGCTGCGGACGCGAAGCCGACCGCGTCCGGCACCACGGCCAGACGGTCGGTCGGAACGGCGACGCGCTCGGCCCAGCCGGCCTGGTCGACCAGGGCCGCGACGCGCGTGCCGGCGGCGGGGCCGGAGCCGTCGGCCGCCGCGCGCTCGACGATTCCAACGACGTCCTGCCCGGGTATGAAGCCGTTCGGGCGGATGGCGAGCAGGCGCAACTCGCCACGATTGAGCGAGGTTGCGTGGACCGAGACGAGCGCCTCGTTCGCCCCGGGCCGGGGTTCCTCGAATTCGGTGAGCCTCAGGCCCGCAGCGCTGTCGGGGGATGTGACCAAGGCGAGCATCAGCCGTACCTTCCTTCTTGGTTTGCGCGACGCGGCATCGTTGTCCGCATATGCAGACCGGAGCCTATCGATTTACCCGATCGAGTAATTTAGCTATCATGGCGAACAATCGCTAAAAGAAGTCAATCATGCGACAACCGCTCCGTTGGCCCTGGCTGGATTTCGACGTTGATGACGTGCTGGCGCCGGCGATTTCGGTCCGCGTCGACGTGACCGAGACCAGGGCCGAGGTGCCAGAGCACTGGCATCGCAAGGCGCAACTCGTCTTCGCGCTCGGCGGAGGTGTCACCTGCCGCGTTCCCGGCGGCCTGTGGATGGTGCCGCCGCATTGCGGCGTGTGGATCCCCGGCGGCATGCGGCACAGCAATATCGCGACGGCCAATGCGCGGATCTTCTTCGTCTATATCGAGCCCGGCGCCGCCGACCTGCCGGACCGGTGCTGCACGCTTTCGATCTCGCCGCTGCTGCGCGAGCTGATCATCGAACTGTCGGACTGCGCGCCGGACGACGCGCGATGCGGTTTCCTGGGGAGCGTCCTGCTCGCCGAGCTGCCGCGAATGCCCGTGCAGCAATTGCACCTGCCGATCTCGGCCGAGCCGAGGCTAAGGCGGATCGCCGAGACGCTGGCCGACGATCCCGCCGATCGCAGCACGCTGGCGGAGTGGGCAAACCGCGTGGCGCTCAGCGAAAGCAGCCTGGCGCGCCTCGTGGTGAAGGAGACAGGCTTGAGTTTCGGCCGCTGGCGCCAGCAGTTGCACCTGATCGTCGCGCTACGCGAACTGGCGGCGGGCGCCAGCGTGCAACAGGTCTCGGGCGATCTCGGCTACGAATCCGTCACCGCCTTCATCACCATGTTCAAGAAGGCGCTGGGCAAGCCGCCTGCGAAATATCTCAGCGATATCGTGCAGCAGGGCGGTTCCGCCTTCGCGGCCTGAGATCAGGCAGGCTGTGGCTTGATCTCGATGGCGGGCTCGACCGGAGCTTTGCCGGTCACCACCTCGACGATGCCGCGCGCGATCTCGCGCTCGCCCATGATCACGGTGTCGGCGCCCAGGTTCTTCAGATGCTCGACCTCGGCGTCGGAGTGAGCGCGGGCGATGACATTGATCGCGGGATTGGCCGCGCGAGCCCTGAGCACAACCTGCCCCGCCTCGAAGGCATTGGGGATGGCCAGGATCAGCCGCTTGGCGCCTTCCGGATTGGCGGCCGAGAAGACGTTCGCGTTGGCGGCGTTGCCGGCGACGGTTTCGATGCCGTCGGCCTTCAGCTTCGCCAGCGTCTTGTCGGCATCCTCGACGACAAGGAAGGGCAGGGCAGCCTCCTTCAGGGCGGCGCCGACGAGGCTGCCGACGCGGCCGTAGCCGATGAGGATGGAATGACCGGTGAGCGTCGTGCGCGCCGGCGGCCCATCCTCCTTCGACGGCGCCACGGCAACCGAGGCGACCTGGCCGGGCTCCGTGGCCGGACCGATGGGCCTCGCCTCCTCGGCCCGCGGCGTCTTGCCGGCGCGCTTTTCCAGCCACGGCTTCAACCGGTCCACGGCGAGGAACATCAGCGGGTTGAGCAGTATCGACAGGATGGCGCCGGCCAGGATCAGGTCGCGGCCTTGCTCGGGCAGCAGTTTCAGGCCGACGCCAAGCTCGGCCAGAATGAAGGAGAATTCGCCGATCTGGGCAAGGCTCGCCGAAATCATCAGCGCTGTCGCGATCGGATAACGGAAGGCGATCACGATGACGAAAGCGGCGAGCGACTTGCCGATGACGATGATGGCCAAGGTGGCGAGGATCGGCAGGCCGTTGCTGATGAGGCTCATCGGGTCGAACAGCATGCCGACCGAAACGAAGAACAGCACCGAGAAGGCATCGCGCAGCGGCAGCGATTCTTCCGCCGCGCGGTGGCTGAGTTCGGACTCGCTCATGATCATGCCGGCAAAGAAGGCGCCGAGCGCCAGCGAGACGCCGAACAGCTTCGCCGCGCCGAAGGCCACGCCGAGCGCGATGGCCAGCACCGAGAGCCGGAACAGTTCCCGGGAGCCGGTATGGGCGACGTAATGCAGGATCCAGGGAATGACCCTGCGGCCGACCACCAGCATGACGATGACGAAGGCGGCGACCTTGGCGAGGGTGACGCCGACCACACCCCAAATGCCGTAACTGACGGGCAGCGAGAACAGGCTCGTATGATCGTCGACCTGTGGCTGGCCGCCGAGCACGCCGGCGAGCGCCGGCAGCAGCACCAGCGCCAGCACCATGGCGAGGTCCTCGACGATCAGCCAGCCGACCGCGATGCGGCCCCGCTCGGTCTCGATCAGCCGCCGCTCCTGCAAGGCGCGCAAAAGCACCACGGTCGAGGCGACCGAAAGCGCCAGGCCGAACACGAGGCCGGCCCCCGGCGACCAGCCGAGCAGCCAGGCAAGCCCCGCGCCGAGCATGGTCGCAAAACCGATCTGCACGATGGCGCCCGGCACGGCGATGGCGCGAACGGACAGGAGATCCTTCAGTGAAAAATGCAGGCCGACGCCGAACATCAGGAGGATGACACCGATTTCCGCCAGCTCGTTGGCAAGGCCGGCGTCGGCGACGAAGCCCGGCGTGTTCGGCCCGACAAGGACGCCGGCGACAAGATAACCGACAAGCGGCGGGATGCGGAAACGGTTGGCCAAAGCCCCGAAGACGAAAGCCAGCCCCAGACCGGCGACGATGGTGGCGATAAGGGGCGTGTCATGCGGCATTGTCTTTTGCGCGCCTTTCAAAATGGACGATGTCGGATGAGCGCCGCCCGAAAGGCCGCCGCCTTCGCGCAATATGGCGGGGAGAGCGGCGGCGATGCAACCACCGCCGCGCAGAAAAGCGCGCCGGCATCTCGCTGGCCGGTCCGGGCGTCGCCGCGTCTGCCAGGTCCGCTGCGTCGAAAGCTCGGCCTGCAAGATCTTCAGTATCCGGCGACCGCAAGCTTTAATCTACTAAGTTAGTAGAATTTAGAAAAATCTGTTTTGTGGCTTTTGCCGGAAGAAGCTAAAAATGATGACGGATCAAGACAGGAACTGCCTGTAGGCCCGGGTGATCGGCTTGGCGGTAGAATTTTTTTCTCCTGCTCTTCGCGCCTGCGAAAAAGCGATTGCCTGCCAATGACGGAAGCGCGAGTGCTTGCCTTCTGGTTTTCGGCCTGGCCGCGTAAAACTGCCCGATCGTTCCATTGTTTGCTCGTCGCCATGCCGCCAGCCAATGCCAAGCTCAATGCCTTTCCCGTCTTCTTGCGGGTCGATGGCGCAGCCGTGGCCATCGTCGGCGGTGGCGAGGAAGCGCTTGCCAAGGCGCGGCTGCTTTCGCAATCGAGCGCGGCGCTGCGTATCGTTGCCGAAGACGCCGATCCCGGCCTGCTGCAGTTCATCGCATTGACCGGAGCCGCTCACATCAAGGCTCCCTATGAGGCCGCCCATCTCCAAGGTGTCGTGCTGGTGTTCGCGGCCTGCGGCGACGAGGCGCTCGATCGACGCGTGGTCGCGGATGCGCGCCGGCTGGGTATCCCGGTGAACGCGGTGGACCGGCCGGAGCTTTGCGATTTCTTCACGCCGGCGCTGGTCAATCGGGCGCCGGTCGCCATCGCCATCGGCACCGAGGGCGCCGGGCCGGTTCTGGCGCAGATGCTGCGTGGACGCATCGACCGCATGCTGTCGCCGTCGCTGGGCCGGCTGGCGGCGCTTGCAGCGTCGTTTCGCGCCGCCGCCGAGACGTTGCCGAAGGGCAATCGCCGCCGGCGCTTCTGGAGCGAGTTCTTCGCCGGCGCGCCGGCGAAGGCGGTCGAGGCCGGGGACCTCGCCGAGGCGCATGGCGAGGCGCTCGAGCTTTTGGCTCAGGATGCTCCGGCCGGGGGCCATATCGCGCTGGTCGGCGCGGGTCCGGGCGCGGAGGACCTTTTGACGCTGCGCGCGCATCGCCTGCTGATGGAAGCCGATGCGATCGTCTATGATGCGCTGGTGCCGGAGGCGATCGTCGCCATGGGCCGCCGCGACGCCGAGCGCTTGCCCGTCGGCAAGCGCAAAGGCTGCCACTCCAAGAGCCAGGAAGAGATCAACGCCCTGCTCATCGAGCTAGGCCGCGCCGGCAAGCGTGTGGTGCGGTTGAAGTCCGGCGATCCGTTGGTGTTTGGACGCGCCGGCGAGGAGATGGCGGCGCTGCGCGAGGCCGGTATCGCCTATGAGGTGGTTCCGGGCGTCACCGCCGCCTTCGCCGCGGCCGCGGATTTCGAACTGCCGCTGACGCTGCGCGGCGTTTCGTCCTCGATGGTGTTCACCACCGGTCACGACCTCAAGGGCAACTCGCTTCCCGACTGGGCCAAGCTCGCCATCTCCGGCGCAACCGTCGCGGTTTACATGGGCCGCTCTGTCGCGGCCGAGGTCGCCGGCCGGCTGATCGAGGCGGGGTTGTCGCCGGACACGGCGGTAGCCGTCATCGAGAATGCCAGCCTGGGGAACCGCCGCCGTTTCCACGGCACTCTTGCCGACCTGCCGTCGCTGGAGGATCGCGCCGACCTCACCGGCCCGGTCATGACCATCATCGGCGACGCCGTCGCCGGCGCCAATTTCGGACGTTCCGAGCCGCTCGCGGCACATAGGCATGAGAGTGCGGCCAGCCCGGCCGACGAGGGAGTCGAGCAATGAAGGTTCTGACCGCGAACAGGCTCTCCGACGGCATCGCCGTCTG
>JAFKFE010001303.1 GCA_017308345.1 Alphaproteobacteria bacterium
GCGGATCGAGGCCTGGGGAAAGCGGAAGCCGAACTGCCGGCAGAAGGAGGAGGCCCAGGCGCCGCCGGCCATCACCGCCACCTTGGTCCGGATCGTGCCGATTTCGGTGACCACGCCGCTCAGGCGCCCGCCTTCGGTCTCGATGCCGCGCGCGGCGCAATTCTGGTACACCGTGCCGCCGAGCTTCAGGATAGCGTGGGCGACCGCGGGCGCGGCCCGCGATGGGTCGGCGGTGCCGTCGGTCGGTGAGAAGACGCCGCCCTTCCAGCTTCTGCCCGTGGCGCGGCCGCGTTCGCTGGCCTCGCAACTGTCGAGCATATGGGTGGTGACGCCGGCCGTCCTGGCGAAGTCGCGCCAGCGCGCCCAGCCGGCCAGTTCCGCCTCGTCGTTGCTGAGATAAAGCAGGCCGCAGCGGCGGAAGCCGGTGTCCTCGCCGCTTTCCGTCGCAAACCGATCCAGGAGATCGAGGCTGCGTGTCGCCATCGGCAGCTCGCGGGCGTCGCGGTTCTGCTGGCGGCACCAGCCCCAGTTGCGAGAGGACTGCTCGGCGCCGATGCGTCCCTTCTCGACGAGCGCGCGTCCGCGGCTTGCGGCAGTTCGCCCGATGTCTCGATTTGCTGCAGCGGCGCGCGCATGATCCTCTCCGCCTTGAGGCTTCAATCTATCGCGTTGCGCAGGCAGCCGCTGCTGCAGTTGGATAGGAAGCAGAATTTTATTCCGGTCATCCCATGGAAATCGGAAGCCCACGCTTTTCAAAGCGCTGTCCGTTCGGATGGACAGCGTGGCGGGCTATGGTAGTTTGGACGATCATCGGCGCGACGGCATTTTGTGCTGTAGCGCTTTTTCCGTGGAGACGGCCGTGAAACTGGATCGGATCGACATCAAGATTCTTCACGAACTGCAGAAGAACGGCCGCATCACCAATGTCGAGCTGGCCGAGCTGGTGCACCTGTCGCCGAGCCCGTGCCTGATGCGGGTGAAAAAACTCCAGTCAGAAGGCTACATCGAGGGCTATTCGGCGCAGGTCAATATCGGCAAGCTCGGCCAGACGCTGACGGTGTTCACCGAGATCACCCTGAAGAACCACCGCCAGGTCGACTTCGCGCGCTTTCTTGCCGTGGTGGAGAAGATCGACCAGGTCATCGAATGCCACCTTGTCTCGGGCGGCTACGACTATCTGATGAAATTCATGACCGCCGGCATCGGCGAATATCAGACGATCATGGAGCGGCTGACCGACATGGATATCGGCATCGACAAGTATTTCAGCTTCGTCGTGCTGAAGTCGCCCATCGTCAAGGCGCACATGCCGCT
>JAFKFE010001131.1 GCA_017308345.1 Alphaproteobacteria bacterium
GATTGAAGGTGAACGTGATAAGCGCCTTGTGGCCGGCTCCCGATTTGCGGGCATGCTCCAGGGTTCGCTCGAGCAGGGCATTGCCGATGCCGCTGCCCTGTCGCGCCGGATCGACAAACAGTTGTGCGAGGAACCAGACGTCTCCGCAGACCCAGCTCCACGCGAAGCCCGCGACGTTGCCGTCGTCCTCCGCGACCCAGAGGCCATCGGGGTCGTCCTTGAGCGAAAACAGCTGGAAATTGGGAGGGCTCGCCGCCGCCATCGGCCCGAAGCCGTGGCGGACGGTAAGGTCGTTGATGCTGGCAACCACCAGCGCATCCGTCGCGGCCAGATCATCCGCGCGAGCAGGCCTGAAAACGAGCGACATTGAACAACCCCAGCGATAGAGCGCGAGCCGCGACGCCGATCATATCAGCTATCCCGGCGGCCGTCAGACCGCATCGCCAGGGATACGCCAGCGTTTGGCCGCGCTCTTTCAGGCCGCCCGCGACAGGGCGACCGCGTCGGCTCCGGCGGGGAAGCGCAGGGTGCCGGTCGTGTCGTTGACGGCCCGCCACACGCCGTCGGCGACATCGGTTTCACTGGTGGTCAGCATCCCGGTCATCGCCGGATTCGCAAGATCGCCGAAGATTGCCCTGGCAAAGTCGCCATAGGCCTCGGGGATAAGCTTCTGGACATTGATGCCGGTGTTGGCGGCGAACCTCGTCGTGGGACCGTAGCCGGGTTCGACCAGCTTGACCCGCACGTTGAAGGGCGCAAGTTCCAGCGCCAGCGAGCCGGTGAAACCTTCGATCGCCTGCTTGCTCGCGGTGGAGGGCGCGGCCAGCGGGAAGGGCGCCAGCGTTGCGCTCGACGTCACGTTGACGATGACGCCGGCGCGGCGCTCGCGCATCTGCGGGATCACCGCCTGGGTCATGGCCATGACGCCGAACGTGTTGGTCTCGAAGACCTTGCGGATATGCGCCATCGGCGTCGCCTCGAAGGCGCCGGCGACGCCGATGCCGGCATTGTTGACCAGCGCGTCGATCGGCCCGGCCGCCTCGATCGCCGCCGCGATGCTTTTGTCGTCCGTCACGTCGAGCGGCAGGATTCGCAGCGACGGCGAACGCGGCAGCACGTCCTCGCGCGGGCTTCGCATGGTGGCGATGACGTTCCAGCCATTCGAGAGGAAATGGCGCGCCGTCTCCAGGCCATAGCCCGAGGAAGCGCCGGTGATCAGGATGGTTTTCATGGGATCGGTCCTTGCTGTTCGATTCGCACGGTGCAAATTACCGGCAGGGCACAGGACTATCTATAATTGACAGTCCGTATTTTGTTTGTAAAAGTCCTGATATGGTCGATCCACTCTCCGAAGTCATAGGCTTGCTCAGGCCGCGCGCCGTGTTCACCAAGGGCATCAGCGGCGCCGGGCGCTGGGGCGTCCGCTACGCGGATTTCGGCCATCCGAGCTTCGCCATCGTCATCGAGGGTGCCTGCCGGCTGGCGGTCGACGGCCAGCCGCCCCTGACGCTCGAGGCCGGCGATTTCGTCCTGCTGCCGACAACGCCCGGCTTCACCATGACAGGCTTCGAGCCGGTCGTCCCGACCCTCATCGATCCGAAACTTGCCGCGGCCGCGACGGAGGAAGTGCGGCACGGCAGGCAGGACGGCCCGCCCGACCTGCGCATGCTTGGCGGCTATTTCCTGTTCGATAGCGAGGATTCCGGCCTGCTGGTTTCGCTGCTGCCCGGCCAGGTCCATGTGCGCGGCGTCGAGCGGCTGTCGGTCCTGGTGAAGCTTCTGATCGAGGAGGCGGCGGGCGGGCGCTCCGGACGCGACCTGGTGCTGACCCGGCTGATCGAGATCCTGCTCGTCGAATCCCTGCGGCAGACGCAGACGCCCGACGCGCCGGCCGGCCTGCTGCGCGGCCTGGGCGACGCGCGGCTGGCGGAAGCGATCCGTCGCATGCATGCCGATCCGGCGCGGCCGTGGACGATGGTCGAACTGGCGAAGGAGGCGGCTCTCTCGCGCTCCGCCTTCTTCGACCGCTTCGTGCGCGGCGTCGGCGTGCCGCCCATGGAATATCTGCTGGCCTGGCGCATGGCGCTCGCAAAGGACCTGCTGCGCCGTCAGGACGCCGACATCGCCGAGATCGCCGGGCGCGTCGGCTATGGCTCGGCCAGCACCTTCAGCACCGCCTTCAGCCGCCATGTCGGCCAGCCGCCCGGACGCTATGCCAGGGCGGCCGCGCATCAGGGATCCGTGCGGTTCAGTCACTGAACCGGAGCATGAGCCATGATGAACCGCAAGGCATGGTCGTAACTGTCGAAATCATCGACATTGGCGGCGAGGGGCTTGTACTGGCCACTGACGGCCCAGACGGGTTTGTCCCCGGTTCCGCTGAGCAGATAAAAGAATGCAAAGCAGTTCTCGCCAGCGAAGACGAAGTACAATTCTTCGTCCCGAAGGGGCTTTTTCACTGTGATCATGGAGTGGGCGCGGCTTCAGCGCGATGCCTCGGTTGAGGCTTTTCTGTAACGGGGGCGGCGCGGCGAGTCCAGCCGCTGGAGGTCCCGTTTCAAGCGGGCCATGCGGCGCATTGTCTGTTTGCATTATCCTACCCTGGGGGATAGGATAACGGCATGACGATACACAGCTCCCATCCCGATATCATCGCCAGGCTCAAGCGCGCGCAGGGCCATCTCGCCGCCGTGCTCGCCATGTTCGAGCAGGGCCGCTCCTGCCTCGATCTCGCGCAGCAGCTCCACGCCGTCGAAAGCGCCGTCGGCAATGCCAAGCGCGAGTTGATCCACGACCATATGGAGCATTGCCTTGTCGAGGGCGGCGAGCCGACCAGGGACACGCTGAAAGAGCTGAAGCAGCTCACCAAATATCTGTGAGGCCGTTCATGTGGACGAAGATTCTCGACTGGTTCGGCTTCGGCCCGCACGAACATGACCATGGCGGGCATGACCATGGCGGGCATGGACACGACCATCACGGACCGCACGGGCATACGCATGGCGTGATCGACGCGACGATCGCCACGACGGAGCGCGGCATCTGGGCGATCAAATGGTCCTTCGCCATCCTGGCCGTGACGGCCGCGGCGCAGATCGCCGTCGTCGTCTTTTCGGGCAGCGTGGCGCTGCTTGCCGACACCATCCACAACATCGCCGACGCGACCACGGCCATTCCGCTGTGGATCGCCTTCGTGCTGGCGCGGCGCAAGCCGACCCGTATCTTCACCTACGGCCTCGGCCGGGTCGAGGACCTAGCCGGCATAGCCATCGTGCTCATCATCCTGGCCAGCGCGCTCGTCGCCGGATATGAAGCG
Source organism: Alphaproteobacteria bacterium (assembly GCA_017308345.1). Classification (GTDB taxonomy): domain Bacteria; phylum Pseudomonadota; class Alphaproteobacteria; order Rhizobiales; family Rhizobiaceae; genus Mesorhizobium. Next base: position 3,317 of record JAFKFE010001131.1, read on the forward strand.
CTGAACCGCCTGTTCAACCCGCATCCGATCCAGTTCCTGGGCTGGCTCGCCGCGGCCGGCATCATCGGCTTCCTCGGCAACGAGGCGGTGGCTGTCTTCCGCATCCGCGTCGGCCGCCAGATCAACAGCGCGGCCCTGATCGCCGATGGCTACCATGCGCGCACGGACGGCCTGACCAGCCTTGCCGTCGTCGTCGGCGCGCTCGGCGTCTGGCTCGGCTACCCGCTCGCCGACCCAATCATCGGTCTCGTCATCACCGTCGCCATCTTCGGCATCGTCTGGCAGTCGGCGCGCTCGGTGCTGACGCGCATGCTGGATGGCGTCGAGCCCGGCCTCGTCGATGAGATTCACCACGCCGCCGGGCATGTCGCCGGGATCGACAGGGTGGTGGACGCCAAGGCCCGCTGGCTCGGCCACAAGCTGCGGGTTGACGTGGAGATCGCGGTCAATGACGGGCTGCTGCTTGCCGCCGCGAACAACATCGCCGCATCGCTCAAGGCCGAGCTCTTCGCGCATATTCCCGCGCTCGACGTTGCCACGGTCCGCTTTGCGGAGCTGGAACCGCGGGGCGGCCACCATCATGCGCCGGATCCGTTCCTGGTGTCCGGCAAGCTGGCCAGCGGGCTGCTGGAGATCGTCGGCACGCCGCAGGGCGAACGCATGCGGCTGCGCCTCTCGCGCCACGCCGAGGGGCTGCGGGCGAATGTCGCCATCGAACGCGCCGGCGGTGCCGTCGAAAGCCTGCCGCTGTCCCCGGTCGGCGGCGATCATCACCACTTGCAGAGTCTGGTCGCTCCCGCCGAACCGCATCAGTTCAGCGCCAGGCTGCAATTGGCGGCGGGCCAGGACAGCGAGGATTTGCCTTTCGCCATGGCGGAGCCGGATGGGCACCATCATGCGCACGCGCACGGGTGATGGAGCCGCAGGCGTCGTAAGACGCGACGCTGCCTGCGGTCCCTGCCTCACCTGACGCTGATCAGGCTCTCTCCGTCAAAGAGAGCATGGCTCCCCCCACAAACGGCTTCACGCTTTGGGCGTCATGCTCTCGGGCAGGCTGCCTTGTTCAAGAGCATCCGGCCGCCGCCATTTCGAAGCCCTGGACAAGATGGTCCGTATCCTCCGGCCTTTCGAATTCGATGCTGGTGCGCAAATGGTCCGCGGGAGAGAAGCCGGGATCGTTTTTGCGGATGCGCATCACGCATTGTCGCGCGGCGGTCAGATCACCGCACCGCGCCAGGGCAGCGGCAAGTGTCGACCAGCGCTCCGGCCCGTAGGGCAGGCGCTGGAACGCCATCGCGGAACGACGATAGTCCCGCGCCGCGTAAAGGGCGATGCCCCGATCGTAGTGGTACCATTCGGCATGCAGGGGATTTGCCGCGATTGCCCTGTCCATGAGCTCCAGCCCGTCATGCGGTCTTCCCCGCAGGGACAGGATGTAGCCCATTTGCAGAGTGGTGTCGGCATCGTAGGGATTGATGTCGAGCGCGCGCCGCATGTGGTGCTCGGCCGCCTCATGGTCGCGGCCGGCCAACCGTGTGAGGGCCATGATGCGATGGCATCGAGGTTCCTCCGGCGCCAGCAGCAGGCCGAGTGAAGCGCCTTCGATGCAATTTGCGATCAAATGGTCCGGGGCGCTTCCGAAATCGGCGTCGGCGAGTTCGACCAGAGCCAGATAGGCATGGGCAAGTCCATAGTCGGGGTCGCGCGAGATCGCCGCCTTCAGCAGTTCCATGGCTTCCGCATTGCTGCGCGGGCCGTAGCCCCGGAAACGGGCGATCGCCCGCATGGCCAGTTCGTAGGCGGCAAGGTCCTGCGTCGGCTTGCCGGCCGAGCGCCGCAACGTTGCGGTCTCAAGGTTCGAAACCAGCCTGTTCACGACCCTGCGGGCGATCTCGTCCTGGACCGAAAAAAGGTCTGGCCCCGTCGCCGAAT
>JAFKFE010001132.1 GCA_017308345.1 Alphaproteobacteria bacterium
GGGATGATCCTTTCGGACTGTCGGAGGATCGCGAGCGCACACGCATCCGGCTGACCGGTGCGGCGCCCCGGCCGATGGCGCCGCTGGCGCCGGGCGCGCCGGTGAAGCGGGCGCGCGCCCATCCCAACACGCTCATCAACATCTTCGCGCCGCTGCTCGAATTCGCCCCCGAGCTCGAAAGCGCGCTGGCGCCTGAGAACCCGGAAGTGATGCGCACGCGCCTGCTCGACGAGCTGGTGCGAGCGCGCGACGCCGCAGTGGCGGCCGGCTCCTCGCTGGAGCGCGCCGACCAGGCCGCATGGGCGGTGGCGGCGCTCCTCGACGATCTCGCGCTCAACACGCCATGGGGTGGCGCAAGCGCCTGGCCGCGCCAGCCGCTTGTGGTCATGCTGCGCGGCGACGTCGATGCCGGCACGCAGTTCTTCACCCGCCTCGACGAACTGGAGCGGCATCCGAACCGCGACCGCGAAATGCTGGAGCTGCAATATTACTGCCTGGCGCTCGGCTTCCGCGGCAAGTACCGGGTGCCCGGCCGCGCCGGCGACCGCTCGCTCAACGCCGTGCGCGTGGCGGCGGCGCGCTTCCTGCGCAATGCCGACGCCGAGGACGCGCCGCTGTCGCCGAACTGGAAGGGCGTGATCGCGTCAGACGAGCCGCAGCGCTTCATCGTGCCGATCTGGGTGATGGCGCTTGCCGCAATCGTCATCGCCGCCGCTGTCTATGTCGGCCTGTCGATGGGCTTGAGCAGCCAGGCGGTCGAGCTTTCCGCGCTGGTGCGCACGCTGCCGCCGGCCTCGCGCGGCGACGTGACCCGCGCCGCGCCCAAGCAGGATGCACCCGAGCCCGAGGCGCCGCAGCCGGTCGATTTCGCGCTGCTGCCGGAGTTCAAGGCCGCGGCGCCGGACAACCTGAAGGGCGCGCTCAGCGGCACCGAGAGCGTCTCACTGGCCAAGCTCGTCATCCAGTCCTCCAATCCCGAGCTGTTCCAGTCGTCGCGGCCGACGCTGACCCAAGGCTACGAGCCGCTGATCGAGTCGATCGCCAAGGTGATCCTCGACAACAAGGAACTGATCGGAAAGATCACCGTCGTCGGCCACACCGACAATGTGCGCCTGCAGAAATCCAATCCGCTCGCCAGCAACCAGCGCCTGTCGGAAGCGCGCGCCGAGACGATAGCCAAGCTTCTGGTGCAGGCCGGGGTGCCGCCGGAGAGCATCGCTTCGGAGGGCCGCGCCGAAACCGATCCGGTGGCCGACAACTCGACGCGAGAGGGCCGCGCGCTCAACCGGCGCGTCGAGGTCCTGGTCGAGAAGAGGCTCTGAGATGTTCATCCTGCGCTTCCTCTGGGCCGTCATCACATCGCGTTTCCTGTGGACGCTGATCGGCATCGCGCTGCTCTCGCTGCTGATCTGGGTGTTCGGACCGATCGTCCAGGTCGGCCCTTACGCACCGTTCGAATCCGACAATGTGCGCATCGCCATCATCGCCGGGCTGATCATCCTGTGGCTGATCTGGCTGATCATCGCGCAGCGCCGCGCGATCCGCGCCAACCGCATGTTCGTGGCCGAGATCGCGGCGCCGGTGGCCGAAAAGCAGCTCACGCCAGGCGAGGAGAGCGTCGCGGCGGTCGGCGCGAAGTTCGGCGAGGTGATGGCCGAGCTGAAACGCCGCAAGCTCGGTGGCCGCAAATTCCTGCGCGAGATGCCCTGGTATGTGATCGTCGGGCCGCCGGCCACCGGCAAGACGACCGCGCTGCGCCAATCCGGCCTCAACTTCCCGATCGACCTCACCGACGATCTGCAGGGCGTCGGCGGCACGCGCAATTGCGACTGGTTCTTCTCCGAGAACGCGGTGCTTATCGACACCGCCGGCCGCTACGTCCAGCAGGAAAGCCAGCCGGATGTCGACGCGGCGGAATGGCTTGGTTTCCTCGACCTCCTGAAGAAGCACCGGGGCAGACGCGCGCTCAATGGCGTCATCGTCGCGCTGTCGATCGACGCGCTGTCGGAGGGCGACGAGGCGATCAAGGCGCATGGCAGAAAGATCCGCCGCCGGCTGGCGGAGCTCAACGATCGGCTCGAGATCCGCCTGCCCGTCTACCTGATGCTGACCAAGGCCGACCTGATCAAGGGTTTCGAGGCGTTCTTCGGCGGCTTGTCGACGACGGCGCGCGAACAGGTGTGGGGGACGACTTTCCCGCTCGACGCCCGCGTCAACGCCGGCATGATACAGACGGAACTCGCCAGGCTTGCCGCCGAACTGGAGCGGCGGCTGGTGCCGCGGCTGGAGGACGAGGACAAGCTCGGCCAGCGCGCCGAAATCTTCCGCTTCCCGGCGCAGCTTGCGAGCCTCTCCGAGCCGATCCAGGTGCTGGTCGAGGCGATGTTCGGCGAAAGCCGATATGAGGAAGCTGCCTGGCTGCGTGGCCTTTATCTGACGTCGGCGACGCAGGAAGGCGCGCCGATCGACCGGCTGACCGCCGCCCTCTCCTCATCTTTCGGATTGCCGTCGCGCCGCGCCATGCCGGCTGCGCGCGTCGAGAAGCGCAGCTTCTTCCTCAGGAACCTGCTCACAGAAGTGATTTTCAAGGAAGCGGGCCTCGGCACGTTCGATCCGCTGGCGCAGCGCCGCCGCGCCTGGATCTGGCGCGGCGCGGCCGCGGCCTGCGCGCTCGCGGCGCTGTTCGCCGGCGGACTGTTCACCTGGTCCTACCTCGACAACCGCAACGCGATCACCGAACAGGCCGGTCAGTTCGAGGCGTTGCAGCAGCCTCTGACCGACGTCGCGGCAATGCCGGCTTCGGTCGAGCAGCCGACCATGGATGGCGCGCTGGCGGCGATGGACGCGGTGGCGACGGCGCGGACCGCGCCGCCGGATGCCGTCCACAACCTGCTCGGCCCGACCGCCTCTGCAGAGCTGGTGCGCGCGCAGACCGACACTTACGACCATGCGCTGCGCAACGTGCTGGAGCCGCATATGGTAGCGCTGCTGGAGGCCACGATGTGGCGGCAGATCCGCGACCCGGATTTCATGCTCGGCGCGCTGAAGACCTACCGGATGATGACCGGCCTGTCGCAGATGGACACCGATTTCGTCCAGAACTGGTGGGTGAACAGCCTGCCGCAATTCGCGCCGGCTCCGCCCTTCCCGACCCAGGACGCCGAAGAGCACCAGCTTGCCGCCATCGGTCGAATGGCCGTCGACGACAGCTACATCGCTCCGGACAAGGAGCTGGTCGCCGAGGCGCTGAAGACGGTATGCACCATCTCGCTGCCGGAGCGCGCCTACAAGCAGCTTCTGGCCGACCCCGAAGTGGCCGCCGTCAAGGAATGGGTGCCGGCCAATTTCGCCGGACCGAACGGCGCCAAGGTGTTCGCGCGCCGCTCCGACAAGACGTTGCGCGTCGGCATTCCGGGGCCCTACACCTATGCCGGCTTCCATGACGCGATCCTCGATCGGGTTGAGGACGTCGCCGGTCAGGCAGCGCTCGACCGCGCGGTGTTTGCCGGCGGCTGCTCGGAGAATGCCGAAACGTCGGTCTCGGCGCTGTCGGAAGACATCCTCAAGCTCTACTACGACGACTATATCGCGCAATGGGACAGTTTCCTGCGCGACATGCGGCTCGCGCCGCTGACCGATCTCAACGTCGCCAGCGAGAACCTCAAGGATCTCTCTAGCGCTGACTCCGCACTGAAGCGCCTGCTGACGGCCGTGGTGCAAGAAACCGACCTGACCCGTTCCGACGAAGCGCCGGCCGACGACAAGGGCGGCGCCGCCAAGACCGGCTCGAAGCTGCTCAGCAAGCTCGGCAAATTGGGCAAGGTGGTGAAGACGGGAGCGAAGCTGCTGCCCCGCGCGGGCTCGGCCGACCAGGTCGACATGACCGGCAGCCTGGTGGCCGAGCATTTCAAGCCGCTCAAGGGCACGATCGCCCAGGTCGACGGCCAGCCGCCGGCGCTCGACGCCGCGGTCGTGGCGCTGACGGCGCTGTCCAATGTGCTGCAGACGGTGACCGCCAATCCCGACCCGCAGGACGCCATCAAGAAGCAGGGTGGACTTGCCGAGCTGACGGGCGCGGTTGCGAGGCAAGCACAGATCCTGCCTTCGCCGATCAACGATTGGCTGGGCGGCATTGCCGGCGACACCAGCGGCCTGTCGCAGAAGGCCGTCACCAACGAGCTCAACGCCATCTGGCGCGCCGACATCCTGCCTTTCTGCCAGGCGGCGCTCAACAACCGCTATCCGTTCAGCCCGGAGAGCGCGGTCGACGTCAATGTGCGCGACTTCCAGCGCCTGTTCGGGCCGACCGGGCTGATCGACGCCTTCACCAACGACCATTTGATCAACTATGTCGACACCGCCAGCGAGCCATGGAAATGGCGCGCCGATTTCGGCCTCGATCCGGCGGCGCTGGCAGCCTTCGAGCAGGCGCGGCATATCCGCGACGACCTGTTCCCCGGCGGCACCGGCCCGGTGATGAACTTCACGCTGGAGCCGAAGGACCTGTCGCCCAACGTGGCTCGCATGACGCTCAACCTCGATGGCCAGACCATGGAATACTACAACAACGCGACGAGGCCGCAGCCGATGACATGGCCGGGCAAGGACGGCACCGGCGTGATCTCGCTGGCCTTCCAGCCGGTCGACGGCTCGCCCGAAGTGATGCTCAACGAGACCGGGAGCTGGGCGTGGCTCAGAATGCTGCGCGGCGGCCGCTTCAACGCGACCAAGCTCACCGACGTCTACAGCCTGCGGCTCGGCACCAAGGGGATGTGGGCCGATTTCGAGCTGAAGGCGGCCAGCGTCGAGAACCCCTACACACTCGAAATGTTCAAGAAGTTCACATGTCCGCCGCAGATCTGATCCTGCCCGGCTTTTACGGCAAGATGCCCGCCGCCGGCGATTTCGTGACGCGGCGGCTGCCGGGCGATTTCGTGCGCGTGTGGGACCGCTGGCTGGCGCAGCACATCGTGCCGCTGTTCGGGCTCGAAGCCTGGCCGGCGGATACGGCGCTGCGTTTCCTCAGCGGCCCCGGTTCCTTCGGCGCCTCGGCGGGCATCGTGCTGCAGAGCGCCGACCGGGTCGGCAGGCGGTTCCCATTGAGCGTCGTCGCCCGGCTTTCGGAGGCGCCCCTCAAGCTGGCTTATGCGGACACCTGGTTCGAAGGGGTCGAGAATTCGGCGCTTGCCGCGCAACGCGGTGAGCTGACGCCCGACGAACTGGACGCGGTGCTTGCGGCCCTGCC
>JAFKFE010001133.1 GCA_017308345.1 Alphaproteobacteria bacterium
GAGATGGCGATGGATGCGCTGCAGTGCCCGCCGCCTGACTCCGAAGTGACGAACCTGTCGGGCGGCGAGCGCCGCCGTGTCGCGCTCTGCCGCCTGCTGCTCGAACAGCCCGACCTTCTGCTGCTCGACGAGCCGACCAACCATCTCGACGCCGAGACCACGCAATGGCTGGAAAAGCACCTGCGCGACTATCCCGGCTCGGTGCTGATCATCACCCACGACCGCTACTTCCTCGACAACGTCACGGGCTGGATTCTTGAGCTCGACCGCGGTCGCGGCATCCCATACGAGGGCAACTACACCAAATATCTCGACGCCAAGGCCAAGCGCCTGATCCAGGAAGGGCGCGAGGACGACGCCCGCCAGAAGTCGATCTGGCGCGAGCGCGAGTGGATCCAGTCCTCGCCCAAGGCGCGCCAGACCAAGTCGAAGGCGCGCATCAAGGCCTATGAGGAACTGGTCGAGCAGTCGCAGAGCCGCAAGCCGACCGACACGCAGATCGTCATCCCGGCGAGCGAGCGTCTCGGTAATGTCGTCATCGAGGTCGAAGGCCTCGACAAGGGTTTTGGCGACGAGCTCCTGATCGAGAACCTGTCGTTCAAGCTGCCGCCGGGCGGCATCGTCGGCGTCATCGGCCCGAACGGCGCCGGCAAGACGACGCTGTTCAAGATGTTCACCGGTCAGGAAAAGCCGGATGCCGGCCCGATCCGCATCGGCGAGACGGTCAAGCTCGGCAAGCACGAGGTCAACAGCCGCGCCTACTGCTCGTCCTTCAATTTCCGCGGCAGCGACCAGCAGCAGAAGGTCGGCAACCTTTCGGGCGGCCAGCGCAACCGCGTGCACCTGGCCAAGATGCTGAAGGGCGGCGGCAATGTGCTGCTCCTCGACGAACCGACCAACGACCTCGACACCGAAACGCTGGCAGCACTTGAAGACGCGCTCGAAGCCTATGCCGGCTGCGCGGTGATCATCAGCCACGATCGCATGTTCCTCGACCGCATGGCCACCCACATGCTCGCCTTCGAGGGTGATGCGCATGTCGAGTGGTTCGAAGGCAATTTCGAGGAATATGAGAAGGACAAGCTGCGCCGCCTCGGCGCCGAGGCGGCGGCCCCGCACCGCATGACGCACAAGCGGCTGACGCGGTAATATCGACAGCGGCGGCGGGCATAGTGAGGTGACAAAATGGCTGACTGGTCCGCCGCCCAATATCTGAAGTTCGAGGATGAGCGCACGCGGCCCGCGCGTGATCTGGTGGCGCAGGTGCCGGTCGATTTCCCACGCCGGGTCGTCGATATCGGCTGCGGGCCGGGCAATTCGACCGAGCTTCTGGTCGAGCGCTGGCCGGATGCCGAGGTCAGCGGTTTCGACACCTCGCCCGACATGATCGAGAAGGCGAGGGCGCGGCTGCCGAATGTCAATTTCGAGCTGGCGGACGCCGCCGGATGGCAGCCCGGGCATCCCGTCGACGTCATCTTCGCCAACGCCGTCTTCCAGTGGCTGCCGGAGCATCCGGCGGTGTTCCAGCGGCTGATGGGGCTGCTGGCGCCCGGCGGCGCCCTGGCCGTCCAGATGCCGGACAATCTCGGCGAAGCCTCGCATCGATTAATGCGCGAGACCGCGGCGGAAGTGCCGTTCGCGGCCAAGCTCAAGGGCGCCGCGCGCGGGCCGCTGCCGCCGGTTTCCTTTTACTACGATCTTTTGTCGCCGTTCGCCGACCGGCTCGACATCTGGCACACGATCTACAACCATCCGCTGACCGATGCCGAAGCGATCGTCGAATGGGTCAAGTCGACGGGGCTCAAGCCGTTCCTCGATCCTCTCGACGCCGATGAGAAGAAGGTGTTCCTCGACAGCTACACCGCCAAGATCGCCAGGGCCTATCCGAAGACCGCGAACGGCAAGGTGCTGCTGCGCTTCCCGCGTATCTTCATCGTCGCCAAACGCGCCTAGGGTGTGTTGATATTCAGGTGAGGCCGGCCTGCAAATGGCGGTTTCCTGTGCTTCCGGTGCTCACGTACTACAAGTACGCTCCGCTCCGGTTCTCGGAACCCACCATTTTCGACTCGGCCTGACCTGAATCTCAACACACCCTCACTCGCCCCGCTTCTTGACCCGGTTGCGACGTCATGCGCATTTCACCGGGCTGGACGATGGTCAACTGTTCCCCATGGATGGGGCGCGAGGCAACAGGGGTGAGTGATGACATTGGGCAAGGTGGTTCTCGGAAGCGGTCTCTGTGTGGCCGTGCTGGTTTCTCTCTCGATGGCCGCGGAAGCCAAGCCGGCGCGCTGCTTCACCACGGATGACGGCTATTATCCTTGCAACTTCAAAGCTTTGGATAGCGAGGGCAGCTTCCGCATCTCAGCGCCGGGCTATCCCACCTTCACGATTGAAGTCGACCAGCCGGGCTTTGCCTTCGGTTACGCCAGGTTCGGCGGCCGCAACAGGTCGCTGCCCGGGCAGTTCGTGCGCAGCCGCGACGACGGCGCCTGCTGGAACAACCCGCAGACCAACACGAAGCTGTGTGCCTGGTGAGCAGCCAAGGTGGAGTTTAAGCTGGCATAAACCGGCCAAATGCGACATGGGTAGCGCCGGGCTCGCTCCCGAGCCCGGTACGGATTGGACATGCATCGCGTCATCATCAGCGGCATCGGCGCCGAAATCCCTGAACCCGTCATCACCAATGAGGAGCTGGTCGCAAGCTTCAACAGTTGGGTCGACACCGAGAATGCGCTCCGCGCCACGACCGGCGAGCCGCTTCTGCAGAAATCGGACAGCGACTTCATCGTGCATGCGTCGGGCGTGAAGAGCCGCCACGTCATCGAGCGCGAGGGCATCCTCGACCCGACCCGCATGGCGCCGCGTATTCCGGCGCGGCCGGATGATGCGCTGTCGTTGGAGGCGGAGTTCGGCATCGCCTCGGCCAGGAAGGCGCTTGCCCATGCCGGCGTCGATGGGGCGGACATCGATCTGGTGATCTGCTCGGCCTCGCATCATCAGCGGCCCTATCCGGCCATCGCCATCGAGATGCAGGAGGCGCTCGGCACCAAGGGCGCCGGCTTCGACATGGGCCTGGGCTGCTCTTCCGCGGCCGCCGCGCTGCATGTCGCCGTCAATCTGGTCAGGTCGGGGGCGCATAAGCGCATCCTGGTGTCGACGCCCGAAATCATCACCGGCCACCTCAATTTCCGCGACCGGCAGACGCATTTCATCTTCGGCGACGCTTCGGTCGCCATGGTCGTCGAGGGGTTGGCGCAGGGCGAGAAGCGGCCGGGGCGCTTCGAGGTGCTCGACACGCGCACCTGGACGCAGATGTCGAACAACATCCGCACCAATCTCGGCTACCACACCCGCACGGCCCAGGAAGATCCCTACATGATCAACCTGGAGGGTAACCTGATCAAGCAGGTCGGCAACAAGGTGTTCAAGGAAGTCACCGTGGCCGGCCAGAAATTCATAGTGGAGTTCCTGGCCGAGCACGGGCTGACGCCGGATGGCATACGCCGTTTCTGGCTGCACCAGGCCAATGCGCGCATGAATGCGATGATCCTGAAACTGTCCTTCGGCCACGACGTCGACCACGACCGCGCGCCGATGGTGCTGGAGCGGCTCGGCAACACCGCCGGCGCCGGCGCGATCGTGGCGCTATCGGAAAACCACGCCGACATGAAGGCCGGCGATTTCGGCCTGATCTGCGCCTTCGGCGCCGGCTATTCGATCGGCGGCGCTCTGTTGAGGATGCTGTAGCCCGCGATCAGCCGGGCGCGAAAGGCACCAGCATCGGCACGCGCCTGGCGTAATCGTCATAGGCCGGGCCGAGTTCGCCGCGCAGGAAGCTCTCTTCCAGCCTCGCCTTGACGACGACGCCGACGAGCAGCAGCGCGGCGCCGGCAATGCCCCAGACCGTGCCCTTGACCGCCATGGTGGCGAGGACGGATAGCAGCAGGCCGGTGTAGATCGGATGGCGGACCAGGCCGTAGGGTCCGGTATCGACGACGCGGTGACCGGCCTTGGCGGTGACGTTGGCCGACCACAGGCGGCCGAGATGCAGGCGCGCCCACCAGGCGAAAGCGATGCCGATGGCGATCAGGCCAACGCAGATCCAGGCCTCCGCGAGCGTCGGCATCCAGAGCCGAAGCCGGCCGACATAGCCGTGCGCCGGCACGAACAGCAGGACGGTGCCGGCCACCCAGAGCACCCGGTAGCGCGCCTCCGACTTGAGATCGGCGCGCTTTTGCGGCGGATCCGCCCAGGCGGCGGCAAGAAGCCAGGAAACCAGCCAGAGCAGCCAGAGGCCGGCGACAGCTTGTCCAACCTGCATGGATCGAACCTTCCTGATTGCGCGTGATCCCTATGCCGCTGGCACGGCAGCATTGCGGCCGCGGCGGCCGGCGAAAGGGATTTGCGGTAAGAAAGTCGTGATCGGCATCAAACGGCGTGATCGGATCATCAGCGCTTTCGACTGGACCGCATTCTCCGGCGCCTTTAGACCAGCGGCATGCAGGAAACCAACCTTGAGCTTTTCCCGGCGACGGAGCCGACGGTCGACATCGTGCCCGGCCGCAAGCTGACGGCAAAGGCGGCGGCGCTCTATGCCGCGCCGCATGATCATTTCGAGACGAAGGCGGTCGAGGAATTGCGGCTCGGCTTCGACGGCATCGCGGGCGACTTCCATGGCGGAACAACGCGGCGTTCCGGCGGACGAGAGCCCTGGTATCCGCGTGGCACGGAGATGCGCAACGAGCGGCAACTGTCGCTCGTCGCGGCGGACGAACTTGCCATCGTCGCCCAGCGCATGGGGTTGGAGGAGATCAAGCCGGAGTGGATCGGCGCCAATCTTGTGATCGAAGGCGTGCCGCGTCTTTCGATGCTGCCGGCCGGCTCGCTCATGTTCTTCAGCGGTGGCGTGACGCTCAAGGTCGACGGCCAGAACAAGCCGTGCCGCGTCGCCGGACAGTCGATCGCCGGGCATGTCGGCGCGGCCGATCAGGACGCGACCGCGCTGCTCTTTCCAAAGGAGGCGAAGAGGCTGCGCGGCCTCGTCGCCTGGGTCGAGAAGCCGGGCACGATCAGTGTTGACGAAGAGATTTCGGTGCGCGTGCCGGAGCAGTGGATCTACCAGGCCTGAACGACAAGGCCGCGCCGCCTGAAGCAGCGCGGCCGGGTGTCGCGATCAGGCTTTCCGGTTCCTGTTGGCGCCCTGCGCCATCACCGAGACATGGTCCCATTTTTCC
>JAFKFE010001134.1 GCA_017308345.1 Alphaproteobacteria bacterium
CGCGCCGGTGCGCGCCAGCACCGTGACGGCGTCGGCGATGCCCAGGGAAAACGAGCGTCCGCGCCAGCCGCTGGTGGCAACGCCGCGCACGCCATCCTCGGCGCGAATGGTGACGCGGTCGGCCATGCCATTGCCGGTTCCGGCAATCGCCACGGTGATGGACTGGCTTGCGCCAAGATGGAGGGCGCAATCACCGCCATTGTTGACGTAGGCGCGGTCGAGCCGGCGGCCGGCGAGCAGGGCCTCAAGAATTTCGTCGGCTACCGAACCGGCGACGGCGGCCATCGGCGTAATGAAGCATTCCGCCAACGATGCGACGGCTGCTTCCATGCGGCGCGCCGCGGGACCGGCAAAACTGCGCGGCGCCAGGAAGAATGCGGGAAGCCGCAGTTCGGGCAGCTCCTCGACCACCTCGATCAGGATCGTCTGAAAGCGCGCGACGGCCTGTTCGTAAGCGGCGCGGCATTCAACTGCATCGCCAAAGGCCTCGACGACCAGATCGATCGGCCCGTGGTTGAGATGAAGCCGCCTGCCATCGGCAAGCCAATGCGCCTGCGGGCCGTTCATCAGCCGGCCCCGTTGGCCCGGCCGCGCCGCAGTTGCGCCAGCGGCGGCCAGGGATTGCCGGCCGGAGCGCCGGTGTTGCTGCGCGCATTGAGATACTCGCCGCCCTTGGCGAGGATGTCCTCGACGCTGCGGATCTCGTTCTCGTAGCCGCCGAGCCGGACATAGTCGTCGCGGCGCATGGTGAACTCGATCGGCGCGACCAGGGCCGGCGTCGGCACATAGCCGAAGGCGCCCTCGGGCACGCGGGTGACGTCGACCATCAGCGTGATGCCGCCGCCCGGCCAGACATAGACCGGCGCGCCACCGACCGTCACATAGGTCCTCAGGCCCTGCACCGAGCGGGTGAGGTTGACCGGGTTTTCGGTGACGCCGGCGCGCAGCGAGCCGCCGGCGCCGCCGACGAAGAGAACGGTGCAAAGCGCCGGCTCGCAATTGTCCTCGATCAGTTCGACCGATTTCCGCAGCCGCTCCGGAAACGGTTTCTCGACCGGCTTCAACTGGTCGTCGAGTTCGTAATAGGCGAACTGCTCGCCGGTGGTCGAAACCATCAGCAGCGACAGGCCGGGACGCGCGCCCTTCCTGGTGTTCCAGTCGCCGAGGATCGACAGCGGATCGGAGATCGTCGTGCCGCCCCAGCCGAGGCCGGGCTCCGAGACCTTGAAATAGCGGCCGGGCGTCGAACGCCGGCCGATGATCTTTATGCCGGTATCCTCCCAGCCCAGCACCTTGCCGGCCTGATGCTCGGAGACGACGCCGGTGATGTGGTCGTCGACCACCACCACCTCGTCGACCAGGCCGCGCCATTGCGTGGCGAACATGCCGATGGTGGCCGAGCCGCAGCCGACGCGCATGCGATGCTCGACCTTGCCGTCGATGACCGGCGCCTTGCCGGCCTCGACGATAACCGTCGCGCCGCCGTCGATGGTGAGTTCGACGGGCTTCTTGTTGCAGAGATTGAGCAGTGCATCGCAGGTGGCGCGGCCCTCCTGCTTGGAGCCGCCGGTGAGGTGGTGGACGCCGCCGAGCGACAGCATCTGCGAGCCGTATTCACCCGTGGTGACATGGCCGATCGCCTCGCCTTCGGAGCGCACGACCGCTGTCTCGTCGCCGATATGGCGATCGGTGTCGATCTTCACCTTGACGCCGCAATAGGAGAAGATGCCCTCGGTGACGACGGTGACTAGATCGACGCCTTCGACCTCCTGGCTGACGATGAAGGGCGCCGGCTTATAATCCGGATAGGTGGTGCCGGCGCCGATAGCCGTCACGAAGCGCCGGCCCGTGTTGACCAGCTCGCCGTTCCAGGCCTCGCCCTCGGCGACGAACGGCACCACCGCGCCGCCGGTCTCGGCCGCGTGGTCGAGGATGGTCAGCGGATCCATGCGCACGATGCGGCCGCCGACATTGCCGTAGCGGTCGCAGGCGCCGGTGCGGCCGTCGGCGATGTAGCACATGACCGGGCAGGCATCGCAGCGGATCTTCTCCGCCACCTGCTTCTCGCCGGGATCGTGGGTTTCGAAACGTTCGGCCAGTTCGCTCATCGGCGCGCCTCCTTTTCGCGGATCGCCGCAAGGATGCGGCTCGGCGTCGCCGGCACCTTGGTGACCAGGACGCCGGTGGCATGGCGGATGGCATTGAGGATCGCCGGCGCGGTCGGGATCAGCACATGCTCGCCCAGGCCCTTGGCGCCAAAGGGTCCTTCCGGGTCCGGAACCTCGACCAGAATATGCTCGATCGGCGGCACGTCGCCGATGGTCGGGATGAGGTAGTCGTGCAGGTTCTCGGTACGGCCGGGGATGTATTCCTCCATCAGCGCCATGCCGATGCCCTGCGCGATGCCGCCCTCGATCTGGCCTTCGACCAGTATGGGATTGATCGCCTTGCCGACGTCATGCGCGGCGGTGATCCTGATCAGCTTCACGGTGCCCAGCTTGAGGTCGACCTCGAGCTCGGCGATCTGCGCGCCGTAACCATAGACCGCGTAAGGCTTGCCCTGGCCCTTGGCGTCGAGCGGCAGCGTCGGCGGGTCGTAGGTTTCTTCCGCCACGAACACCAGGCCATCGGCATCGGCCTTCAATGCCGCGAGATCGATGCGCCGCGCCGCGTCGTCTTCCCGGATCGAAAGGCTCGATCCTTCGAGCGCGATCGTCGCTTCGCCCGAGACATTGGCGAAGCGCAGGATCTTCTCGCGCAAGGCGCGGCCGGCCTTTTCGGCGGCCTTGCCGGTGACGAAAGTCTGGCGCGAGGCGGATGTCTTGCCCGCGTCGGGCGTGATGGCGGTGTCGGCGCTCTTCAGCCTGAATCTATCCAGCGGCAGGCCGAGCGCATCGGCGCAGATCTGGGTGATGACGGTGTTGGAGCCCTGGCCGATATCGACGGCACCCTGATGCAGGACCACATCGCCCGAGGGCGAAATGCCGACCTTGATGGTCGACGGATTGGGCAGCGAGGTGTTGCCGCAGCCGTACCAGCAGGAGGCGACGCCGACGCCGCGCTTCCTGGCTGTGTTGGCGGCGTTGAACGCGTCCGCCTCGGCAAGCGCGCGTTCCCAATGCGGGCCGAGCTGCTCCAGGCATTCGCCGATGCCGACTCCAGACTCCAGACGCTGGCCGGTTACCGTTTCGGAGCCGTTACGAAGACAGTTCTTCAGCCGGAATTCCAGCCGATCCATGCCGAGCTTGCCGGCGAGCTCGTCATAGAGCGTCTCCTGCATGATGGTGGCCTGCGGCACGCCGAAGCCGCGGAAAGCGCCGGCGATCGGGCCGTTGGTATGGATGGCATAGCCGGTCGCGCGGTAGTTCGGTGTCAGGTAGGGGCCGGAAGCATGCACCGGCACGCGGTTGGCGACCGTCGGGCCCCAGCTGGCATAGGCGCCGGTGTTGAAATCGCCCTCGAAGACCATACCGCTGACGCGGCCCTCGGTATCGGCGCCGATGGTCGCCTTCATCTCGGCCGGATGGCGCTTGGTGGTCGACATCATCGATTCGTTGCGCGTGTAGGCAAGCGCCGCCGGGCGGCCGGTCTTCATCGCCACGAGGCCGATGAGGGGCTGCAGCGAGACATCGAGCTTGGAGCCGAAGCCGCCGCCGGTGGCGGTCGGCACGATGCGGACCTTGTCGACGGCAAGGCCGAGCACCTTGGCCGTGTCGTCGCGGTCCATATAGGGCGCCTGGGTGCAGGCGACGACGACCAGCGTGTCGCCATCCATATAGGCGTAGCCGGCTTCCGGCTCGATATAGGCGTGCTCGACGAAGGAGGTCTCGATAGAGCCTGACGCGGTGACGGCGGCGCCAGCAAGTGCGCCATCCGGATCGCCGCGTTCGACCAGGCCGGAGGTGAGCAGGTTTGCCGGGCGATGGCCGTGGATCAGCGGGGCGCCGTCTGCCTTCGCGTCGCGCGGCCGCAATACATGCGGCAGCTCGGTCCAGGTGACCGGAAAATCACCGAGGTCGAGATCGAGGATCGCCTCGCGCTCGGCCGCCACCAGCGCCACCGCCTCGCCGCGCAGGCGGACAAAACCCTCCGCCAAGGCCGGCTGGTCGGCAAAGGGGCCGATGACGCCAAAACAGTTTTTTCCGGGAATGTCGGCGGCGGTGAAGACGCCGGCGATGCCGGGATGCGCCTTCGCCCAGGCGTCGAGATCGCCGAAGCTGAAGCGGGCATGATAGTGGGGCGAACGGATCACCAGCACCGACAGCGCATCGACCGGGAAGGTATCGCCGCCGAACTTCTCCTCGCCGTTGACCTTCGGCACGCCGTCGAGGCGGATCGGCGAGGCGCCGACGGCGTGGCCCGTTTCCGGCAGGCGAAGGTCTATGCCGTTCATGTGCCGAGAGGCCTGCATCACCGCCGCTACGATTTTCCGGTAGCCGGTGCAGCGGCAGAGCACGCCGCCCAGCGCGTCCTGCGCCTCGGCCTCGCTCGGGGTCGCGTTGCGTTCCAACAACGCAGTGGCCGCGACCAGAAGGCCGGGCGTGCAGATGCCGCATTGCGCGGCGCCATGTTCGAGGAACGAAGCCTGCAGGGCGGACAGCCGGCCGTTGGCAAGCCCTTCGACAGTGGTGACGGAAGCGCCGGCCACGGAGGCCGCCGGCATCAGGCAGGCGCAGACCGGATTGCCGTCGACCAGCACGGTGCAGGCGCCGCAATCGCCGGCGTCGCAGCCGACCTTGGTGCCGGTCAGCCGCAACTCGTCGCGCAAGACCTGCGACAGGCGCCGCACCGGCGGCACCGACACGCTGACGGCAACGCCGTTGACCTCGAAAGCGATGTCGGCGTGTTCCATACCGGATTGGGCCACACCGGATCGGGCCATGCCGGGCTGGACAATGCTCATGCGGCCACCTTGCCTTGGTCGAGGTCGATTGCAGCGCGCACCGCGCGCACGACGATCTCTCGCGCCGCATCCCGCCGGTACTCGGCGCTGCCGCGCACATCGGCGATCGGCGACAGTTCATCGATCGGCGCGGACAGCACCGCGTCGGCAAGCGCCGCGTTGACCGGCCGGCCGCGCAACGCCGCCTCGACGCCGGCGAGACGGCGGGCGACCGCCGAGCAGGAGCCGACGGCGATCGCCGCATCGGCGATCACGCCGCCCTCGACCACGAGCCGCGCCGCGGCCATGGCGATCGAGATGACGAGATAGCGCCGGGCACCGAGC
>JAFKFE010001135.1 GCA_017308345.1 Alphaproteobacteria bacterium
GCTCGTAGAGGCAGTTGTGGAAGTAGAAATATTCGAGCTGGCGGAACTCGGCGCGCGCGGCCGAGAACAGCTCCTCGACGCCGCGTATATGGTCGTCCATCGAGCCGCCGACGTCGAAGAACATCAAGAGCTTCACCGCGTTGCGCCGCTCTGGCCGGGTTTTCACGTCGAGATAGCCGTGTTCGGCGGTGGCGTGGATGGTGCCCGGCAGGTCGAACTCCTCCTCCGCGCCCTCGCGCACCCAGCGGCGCAGCCGCTTCAGCGCCACCTTGATGTTGCGGGTGCCGAGCTCGACGGTATCGTCGAAATTCCGGAATTCGCGCTTGTCCCAGACCTTCACCGCACGGCGATGCCGGCTCTCATGCTGGCCGATCCGCACGCCTTCGGGGTTGTAGCCATAGGCGCCGAAGGGCGAGGTGCCGCCCGTGCCGATCCATTTCGAGCCGCCCTGGTGGCGGCCCTTTTGTTCCTCGAGCCGCTGCTTCAGCGTCTCCATCAGCTTGTCGAAACCGCCCAAAGCCTCGACCAGTTTTTTCTCTTCGTCGGTCAGATGCTTTTCCGCCAGCCGGCGAAGCCATTCCTCGGGGATGTTGGCGACATCGACGGCATCAGGACCGCCAAGCGCCTCGACGCCCTTGAAGACATGCGCGAACACCTGGTCGAAACGGTCGATATGCCGCTCGTCCTTCACCAGGGCCGAGCGCGCGAGGTAGTAGAAGGCCTCGACGTCATAATCGACCAGCCCGGCTTCCAGTCCTTCCAGCAGCGACAGATATTCCCGGAGCGAAACGGGAACCCGCGCGGCTTTCAGTTCGAGGAAGAAGGGGATGAACATGGTGGGATTGTTATCTGTGTCCCTCGATCTTTTCTCGGGCAGCGCTCGCAATGAAGGCGGAGCGCGTAAGGCCACGCCGACCAGCCTCTTCGTCGATCGCCGCCAAAAGGCCGGCGTCCAACGAAAGGTTGGCTCGCACAGGTCGCCCGGAATCGATCAGCACCGGGATCATCACCGCGGATTCGCCGGCGGCGCTATCGATCTCGCCTGACCGCAGCAATTGCGTCATCGTGCGAGGGGCAGGCATCGGCAGCTGCTTTGCTACCCGGGCCTCAGCCCATTCACGCATGGCCGACGTCGCGTCGGCGATGGCTTCCTCGGGATTTGTCCCGCCGCCATGGCAGCCGGGAAGATCGGGAACGCGCACGCCCCAAACGTCCTCTGCGCCATCGAGAATTCCGACATAGTGCGTCATACAACTCGTCCTCAAATCCATCCGGCGAGCCGGGCGATAGACCGCGCGACCCCGGGAGACTGTTCCCGATGCCTCGGCACGATGATTACGACCTCCGGTTTCTCCGGATGCTCGTATTTGTCGTGCTTGCCTCCGCCGACATTCACCCAGCCATCACGTAACGGCCTCGCAATGATCTTGCGTGTGTTGGGTTCGATCAGCGGCATAACAGGCTCTAGTTGATACGCAATATATTGCGCAAAATTGGTGATTTCAACGGATGCGCCTCACAGCAGATCGTATTCGATGAAGCCCGTCCGCCTTGCCACGCGATCATAGAGCCGGCGCGCGGTGGCGTTGGTCTCGTGTGTCATCCAGTAGACGTTCTTGACGCCGATCTTGCCGGCCTCGTCCTGCACCGCCTTGATCAGCGCCGCCCCTATGCCCTTGCCGCGCACCTCAGGGTCGGCGAACAGGTCCTGCAGGTAGCAGTTGTTTTTCTCGGACCAGCCCGAGCGGTGGTAGAGATAGTGGGTGAGGCCGACGGCCTTGCCGTCGAGCGTGGCGATGAAACCCTTCGGCTCGAACTCGCCGTCCGTGAACAGCCGCTTCCAGGTGATCGCGTAGACCTCTTCCGGCAGCTTCGTCTCGTAGAAGGTCAGATAGTCGGTCCACAGCCGGCGCCATTCTGCGTGATCGGACGGCGCAAGCGGACGGATGGTGATCTCGGACATTTTTTCCTCCAACATTTTGACCCGAAGCTGCGGCAGCGGCCGCTCGCCGGCAACGGTCCACGGACGGGTAAAGCGCTATTGCTGGCGCCTCGCCATGAAGGCCAGGCGCTCGAACAGATGCACGTCCTGCTCGTTTTTGAGCAACGCGCCGTGCAGCTTCGGCAGCATGTTCTTCGGGTCGGCGCGCAGGTCCTCGGGCGCGATGTCGTCGGCGACCAAAAGGCGGATCCAGTCGAGCGCCTCGGAGGTCGAGGGCTTCTTCTTCAACCCCGGAACCTCGCGGATTTCGTAGAACTGGGTCAGTGCCGCCCGCACCAGGTTCTGCTTGATGCCGGGGTAATGCACCTCGACGATCCGGTGCAGCGTGTCGATGTCGGGGAAGCGGATATAGTGGAAGAAGCAGCGGCGCAGGAAGGCGTCCGGCAGTTCCTTCTCGTTGTTGGAGGTGATGATGACGATCGGCCGGAACTCGGCGCGGATCGTCTCGCCGGTCTCGTAGACGAAGAACTCCATCCGGTCGAGCTCCTGCAGGAGGTCGTTGGGGAATTCGATGTCGGCCTTGTCGATCTCGTCGATCAGAAGCACGACCTTCCTACCGGCCGCGAAGGCGTCCCACAGCTTGCCGCGCTTGATGTAGTTGGCGATGTCGTTGAAGCGGTCGTCGCCGAGCTGGCTGTCGCGCAGCCGCGAGACGGCGTCATATTCGTAGAGGCCCTGCTGCGCCTTGGTGGTCGACTTGACGTTCCATTCGATGAACTCCAGCCCGAGCGCGGACGCCACCTGGCGGGCGAGCTCGGTCTTGCCGGTGCCGGGCTCGCCCTTGACCAGCAAGGGCCGCTCCAGCGCGATCGCGGCATTGACCGCCACCATCAGATCCTTGTCGGCGACATAGGCCGCTGTGCCTTCGAAACGCATTTCTTCTCCTGGCTGTTTTGCGGCGACCGTAAGGAGGTGGCCCGGGGCGCGCAAGGCCGGGATATCACGGATGCGAATATCGTCGCTGCCGATGTCCGTTTCTCTGGCGCTCGGCTAACCATCAGCCTATATTTGCTCTCGGCGGTCTGCGCTTCCCGGCAGGAGAAACTTATCCCCGGGGCCTTATCGATCCTTAGGGAGCTGTCCCTGGGAAGACCCGTGGGTTTTCTCACACGGCGCCCACCTACTTTGTAGGCACCCGGGATCGACCTCTCCACCGGTTGTGTGGATCGCCACTCTCCCGATTTTGGGACCCATGCGGTAGAAAACGTCGCTCCTAAAACTCCATCCAAATCTGACCTTTTCTAGCGTCGGCGCATGTCACTTTCCAAAGACCTGAAAAAACAGCTTCGCAAGGAAGCGCTGGCGCGACGCGATGCGCTGGACGAATTCTGGCGCGTGGAGATCGCGCTCGAAATGGCCGAGACCGCGAAGGAAAAAATCGACTTCGAGCCCGGCAGGATCGTCTCCGGCTTCTGGCCGATGCGCTCGGAGGTCGATGTGCGGCCGCTGATGTTCGCGCTGCGCGAGAAGGGCGCCAGGCTCTGCCTGCCGGCGATCCTCGACAAGACCACGATCGTCTTCCGCGAGCTGGTGCGCGGCGCGCCGATGGTCGAGATGGGATTCGGCACGGTCGGGCCGCATGAAGAGGCGGAAGTGCTCGACCCGACGCTGATGCTGGTGCCGCTCGCCGCCTTCGACGCCCGCGGCCACCGCATCGGCTATGGCGCCGGCTATTATGACCGGGCAATCGCCAGGCTGGCCGACAAGGGCATCGCGCCCAGGCTGATCGGCATCGCCTTCGATTGTCAGGAAGTCGATCAGGTTCCGGAAGAGAACCACGACGTCATCATCCCGGAAATACTGACCGAGAGCGGGTTGCGCCGGTTCACGCCGCAATTATAGATAGTCTTTCGGCTCATGCCTTTTGCGAAAGTCATGCGGCTCGGCAAGCTTTCGACTCGGGATCACATGAGACTCCTCTTCCTCGGCGACATGGTTGGCAAAACAGGGCGTACGGCGGTTTGGGAACAACTGCCGGGGCTGATTTCCGACTTCAGGCTCGATTTCGTCATCGTCAACGGCGAGAACGCCGCCGGCGGCTTCGGCATCACCGAGGAGATTTTTCGCGAGACGCTCGCGGCGGGCGCGGATGTCGTGACCACCGGCAACCATGTCTGGGACCAGCGCGACGCGCTGATCTTCGCGCCGCGCGAGGAGCGCTTCCTGCGGCCGTCCAATTTTCCCAGGGGCACGCCGGGGCGCGGCTCGGGCGTCTACATCGCGCGCAACGGCGCGCGCGTGCTGGTCGCCAACATCATGGGGCGCGTCTTCATGCACCCGGAGCTCGACGACCCGTTCCAGGCTGGCGAGCGGGAACTCGCCGCCTGTCCGCTTGGCGAGCAGGCCGACGCGGCCATCGTCGATTTCCATGCCGAGGCGACGTCGGAGAAAATGTGCTTCGCGCATTTCGTCGACGGTCGCGCCAGCCTGGTCGTCGGCACGCACACGCATCAGCCGACCGCCGACCATCAGATCCTCAATGGCGGCACCGCCTATATCTCGGATGCCGGCATGTGCGGCGATTACGATTCCTCGCTCGGCATGGACAAGGAAGAGCCGCTCAACCGCTTCCTGTCGAAGGTGCCGAAGGGCCGTTTCGAGGCGGCGTCCGGCCCGGCGACGCTCTGCGGCGTCGGCGTCGATATTTCCGACCGCACCGGGCTTGCCGAAAAGATCGCGCCGTTTCGTCGCGGGCCCCGGCTGGAGGAAACGGCGCCGTCCTTCTGGTCGTGACATTGATATGGGCGTGCGAAGTACCTAATTGCCGGCAACACTGCTCTAGATCGTAGAGGGGACGACCTCCATGCAGCTTGTCGAATTCCTGGCGCCGCACTTTGCCTTTGTTTCCGACCCGACCGCCTGGGTCGCGCTTTTGACGCTGGTGGTGCTCGAGATCGTGCTCGGCATCGACAATCTGATCTTCATCTCGATCCTGACCAACAAGCTGCCGGAGGCGCAGCGCGCCCGCGCGCGCCGGCTGGGCATCTCGGCCGCGCTGGTCATGCGCCTCATCCTGCTCGCCACGATCTCGATCATCGTGCAACTGACGACGCCGGTGTTCACGGCGTTCGGCCACGGCTTTTCCTGGCGCGACCTGATCCTGATCGCCGGCGGCCTGTTCCTTGTCTGGAAGGCGACCAAGGAAATCCACCACACGGTCGACCCGCAGGATCATCAGGACACGATGGTGGGCGCGCTGCAGATGAGCCTCGCGGGCGCCGTCCATCATGTATATCGCCGTGATCCTGGCGGTGAGCGTGATGATGCTGGCCGCTACGCCGCTCGCCAACTTCATCGCCAGGAACCCCACGATCGTCATGCTGGCGCTGGGCTTCCTGCTGATGATCGGCATGACGCTGATCGCCGACGGCATGGGCTACCACGTGCCCAAGGGCTACATCTATGCGGCGATGGGCTTTTCGGCGCTGGTCGAAGGTCTCAACATGCTGGCCCGCAATCGCAAGAAGCAGAGGTCCGGCGAGGGGCACTAGGCGCCCCAGGACGCCGCCGGATCGCGCTTCAGCCCAAGCTCAACGGCGCGGCTGGACGAATTGAGCCGATTTATCTATAAGCCGGCCATTCCGACAAAGAGCGCCGCGCGCCTTCGCAGGCATGCCCGGAGCGTTCTGACAGATTGAATTCGAGCATTTTGCCGAAGACGGGGTAATGCACTTCGCTTCGAGATGCTCTAGCCGAACACGACAGGGGTGCCATGGCTGGCCATTCGCAATTTAAGAACATCATGCACCGCAAGGGCCGTCAGGACGCGGTGCGGTCGAAAATGTTTTCCAAGCTGGCGCGCGAAATCACCGTCGCCGCCAAGACCGGCACGCCGGACCCGGCGATGAATCCGCGCCTGCGCCTTGCGGTGCAGAACGCCAAGGCCGTGTCGATGCCGAAGGACAACATCCAGCGCGCCATCAACAAGGCGTCCGCGGGCGACGGCGAGAACTACGAGGCCGTGCGCTATGAGGGCTACGGTCCCGGCGGCGTGGCGCTGATCGTCGAAGCGCTGACCGACAACCGCAACCGCTCGGCCTCCAATGTGCGCGCCGCCTTCACCAAGGCTGGCGGGGCGCTCGGCGAAACCGGCTCGGTGTCCTTCATGTGGAACCGCGTCGGCGAGATCTATTACCCGGCCTCGGCCGGCGACGCCGACAAGGTGATGGAAGCGGCGATCGAGGCCGGCGCGGACGACGTGGAGTCGGACGAGGAAGGCCACACCATCTATTGCGGCTTCGAAAATCTCGGCGAGGTGTCGAAGTCCCTCGAAGCCGCTCTCGGCGAGGCGGAGTCGGTGAAGCCGATCTGGCAGCCGCAGAACAACGTCCCGGTCGACGAAGAGCGGGCGCAGTCGCTGATGAAGCTGGTCGCGACCCTCGAGGACGATGACGACGTGCAGAGCGTCTACGCCAATTTCGAGGTCGACGACGAGACCATGGCCAAGCTCAGCGCGGCCTGACCGGCCAAGGATATGAGCGAAGCTCAATCCCGCATGAGCGAGAAGCCGCTGCCCGTCATCCGCGTCACCTATTGCACGCAATGCCAGTGGCTGTTGCGGGCTGGCTGGATGGCGCAAGAGCTGCTCTCGACCTTCGGCACCGATCTCGGCGAGGTGACGCTGGTGCCGGGCACTGGTGGGATATTCACCATTTCCTGCAATGATCAGTTGATCTGGGATCGCAAGCGCGATGGCGGTTTTCCCGATGCGGCGAAATTGAAGCAGCTTGTGCGCGACGTCATTGATCCTCACCGCGATCTGGGGCACTCGGATCGCAAGGGCCACAAAACGAAAGACCCGGCTTGAAGCCGGGTCAGACTGCTGACGAACCCCGATTTTCGGCGGGGTCTTGTTTTGTGCGTTGATTGGGCTCAGCAAATTGGTGTCAGCAGATAATGTCAGGATGCCGCCAGGCGGACTGAGCCTCATGCGAGGCTCGGTTTGAGCTTGGCCAGAGGCTGATTGCGATCTTTTTCATGTTCTGGGCGGCGGCTGCGATCAGGCACTGGCAGGCGACGCGGGTGCGCCCTCGGAAGCGGGCATGGCGACGGCCGAAGAGCTGCTTGGCGTCGGCGAAGGACCGCTCGACCGTTTCCTTGCGACGCCGATAGATGTCCTTGCCCCATGCTGTGAGCAACAAAAAACCCGCCTCGAAGGCGGGTTTTTCAAATCCTGCAGGCGTATCCGGCTTAGAGGCCGAAACCCTCGAAGCGCTTCTTGAACTTCGACAGGCGGCCGCCGCGGTCGAGCAGGGTCTGCTGGCCGCCGGTCCAGGCCGGGTGCGTGGTCGGGTCGATGTCGAGGTTCATCGTGTCGCCTTCCTTGCCCCAGGTCGAACGGGTCAGGTATTCGGTGCCATCGGTCATGACGACCTTGATGGTGTGGTAGTCGGGATGGATATCGGCCTTCATTGTCTTATTTCCTGGCTGCCGGCGCCGGTGACGGGCCAATGGCCTGCGTCGATGCGCCCCTTTTTAAAACTCGAAGCCGCAGCTAATGAAAAGCCACGGCTTCTAAAACGGTCGGCGAGCCTATACATCAGCCGGAATTGAATCACAAGGCCGCGGCAAGCGCATATTGAAGCGCGGTGTTGACCAGCGGCCAGAGGAAACGCTTATGGCGGATATCGGTGCCAGTGGAGACCAGCGCAGGCGCTCGGTCCGGCCGCTGAGGAACCTTTTCCCCTATATCACCCGCTACCGGAAACTGGCGGTCGGCGCGATCATCTCGCTGATCGTGGCCGCGGTGACCACACTTGCGTTGCCGATGGCCGTGCGGCGCATGATCGATCACGGTTTCGAGGCCGCGAGTTCCACCTTCATCGCGGAGTATTTCGCGGCGCTGGTTCTGATGGCGGCCTTGCTGGCGGCGGCTTCCGCCAGCCGCTACTATTTCGTCATCACGCTCGGCGAGCGGGTCGTGGCCGA